>JAEXSY010000071.1 GCA_023440105.1 Bacillota bacterium | reverse complement strand
CATCAGAATAGCTCGCTCCAGCTATGGTTACATTTTGAGCCATTATGAATCCCTCCTTACTGTATAGTCAATACCTTTGTTGTGCTGTCCTGTCCTACTACTGGAACAGTAGCGGTACCTGTTAATTTTGTCATGCTATCCTTGTAGAATGTCTTACCGTTTAGCACATCACTAGGACTTGCATCGCCACTGAGGCTTACTGCATTTACAACTACCTCTTTAAGCAGCTTCCCACTATCGGGATTGATAGTCTGTGATGAATCACTGGGAGAAACTGTCTTGGTCTGTACCTGTATATATTTAGTTACAGGGCTTCCATCAGCAATTGTAGAAACATATCCTGCAGTTCCCACAGCAGCCTTAGGTGTAATTGTTACTGGATAATCACTTAATGTATCCCCTATCTCGTCACCACTGACCGCAGCATTAGGAGTTACAGAGCCATCAGCCACAGACTTCTGCACCTGAGTATCATATATACCAACTGGCACGGTTACTGTCTTGCCACTTACAGATACATCATCAGCACTCTTCTCCTGTACAGTTCCAGTTATCTCACTTCCATCAACCCATACCTTTTTACCGCTTCTTATGTCACCAGCTGCTGCATCGCCACTGTCTGTATCTACAAACTTCGCATTACCTCCTCCTGATGCAAGAGGAATATTTACATAGGGAACATCATTATAGGTTACTCCATTGATTACTACATTCTTGGCCATAATGCCACCTCCAAATTTATGATATTGTCAGCTCATAACCACTGTAGGTTATAAGTCCATAGTTTCTAGGGATTGCTTCTACTATAACCCTCGATAGTCCATCGTAGCCGCTATCTGCGGTTATTTCCTGTGCTGATATTGATGGAGCTACAGTCTTTTCTTGAAGGTTAGGAGGAACTCCTGCTAGTTTTATTTCTCCTATCAATGGTTGAGGAGTGCTTATTTCTCCTTTTAAATCAGCCATGACAACACCACTTACTCGTCATTAGAAGCTTCTGGATAGAGATAAAAATACTTTGCACCGGTTGTGTTATCAAATCCAATTACGGTCTGATCATCACCCAGAGCAATATCGTAATAATATGTCTGCCTTCTTGATATGAGATTCCCTATTGTGGTATCTGCTTTTGTTAACGGTATTTCTACTGTATCGGTGCCTTCGGTAGGAGTTATTATTTTTCTTATGCTATATTCTGCTTTTTTTAAATTCTTCTTAACAGTAAAAATCACTGTATCCCCTGGCTGAAACTGATAATATCCTGTACCCTGCTTAATTTTTAAGTGTATGGTTCCGATATCTCCCCTGGTACAGTGAATATTGTTATAGCCATCTATCTTAAACACTGTATTCACACCTCCTATATTATTCCGTAGATATCCTGTATTTCCCATGGAGTGTAGGCTTCTCCTACTGCTTGGTATCCTATAGCTGTAGCTGTCAGAGTTGTGCCACTTATGGAGAAATTAACACCATACAAATAAATAGCATTTCCTGAATTACCTGGGAAACCTCCTACTCCCCTTAAATAAGAACCGCATCTCATACATGGTACAAGATTAGCCACTACAGTAGTTCCAGCAGAATTTAAAAATCTCACAGCAAACAATCTGTACTTTCCAATATCCTCAACGGTTATACTTTCTCCTGTACTGCAACTTCCAGACCAAATCTGTTTCAGTTTTATACCACCATCAATAAGCAAGTCTCCTGCTATTTCTACGGTTTCTGATGCACTAGGAAACTTTCCGAAACCTATACTCAATAATCCAGTATCAATAAAGAATATCGGCACACCCTTGCTAAGTTTTTTATTGTAAACCTTAGTGGCAAATCTGTCCTCAATGGTAATCTTGAGATCATAGGCATACTGGTTATTAAAAGTAAAATTCCTTGCTACACCATCTTGAAGAGTTATAGGGTCTGAATAAGTAGAACTACTGGTTCTCTTCCACTGATAGGTTATACTGATAGTATTTTTTTCATTAACAGAGGAATACCTGGCTTTAACCAGTATTGAGCCATCAGCTTCAAAATTGTTAACACGCTTGGCTTCAATGGAAGCTGAAGGAGTTTTCCATTCCAATATAGTTATGGTCTTTTTTCTAGTTCTTGTATTTCCTCTGGAATCAGTAACCTTTATTGTTAAGGTTAAATTAGATGAAGCATTGATTACTCCAAAACTGAAGCTTCCTGCACTTGTCCTGCTCTTAGTCACGCCACTTAAAGTAGCTTCATATTTTGATATGGTTGCTCCTTTGTTACCTGTAGCAGCTGTAACAGTTACCTGCAATGTACTCTGGTTCTGAACTATGTGCTGATTATTGCCTGTTATTGCTGTTACATCAGTATTCGTATCCTTGTAGCTTATCTGAGAAGCATCAAAGGTTGGAGTAGCTCCCGTTATACTTCCTTTTGCAGTGGTTTCATCATACCCTAACGAGGTATCCATAGAATCATCAGTATAGGTTGTTATCCTAAAAGTAAAAGTACCGCTTTTAACGGTACTCATTTTCGAATAAATATCTTCTAATTCTTCATCTGTAAAATTTACAGCGGTATTAGATTTATAATTAGCTCTAGCAGCTACACTCTCACCATCATAGTAAATTCTTAGGTTATCTCTAAATTTACTATTATACTTGGTTACAGGAACTTTTATGGTATCTCCTATATTGAAGGCTGAAACCTTACCTATAACACTTTTAGCACCATCCACAGCCATGGAGTAGGTATAGTTATTGTTTCTTGAAGAGCCACTACCGCTATACAGGTTAACCTTAAGATTTGTAGTTCCTGTAGTCTTGTTAGATACAGTAATCCAGCCTGTTTCATAAACAATAGCACTGCTCCATCGTGAAGGAGATGCACTTTTTAAGGTGGCACTATCTTTTAAAGTTCCATCAAGATATATTTTTGAGTAAATAGGATACCCAAAATACGAATCACCTGTTATTGATGCAATACTAATTTTTATCTTATACTTCATGGATGCTCCACTACGTTGTCTGTCATAATAAATAGTAATAGGGATTACGGGACCAGTACCCCAGTTAATAGAACCCAGTTTTGTATATGCCATCTACTCACCTCCTCACACTAAAGGAACAAAGGCAAGTCCCTTATTAGTTCCGTTGTCTATACTTAATATTCTTATCTCTCCAGCAATTATGATTTCTTCTTCTACCTCAGCTTTTGCCATATGGAATACATCACCATCAGCCCAATAAACCTTATTACCATTAGCATCATACCCAGCAAAGCCTACCTCAGGATTAAGCTTTACATAGGTTCCATCAGCAGCATAAACGGTAATACCAGTTTTATCTAATAAAGCTATGAGGTTATTGGAATCATCATACAGCTCAAGTATACCGCTCTCATTAAGAGCAGAACCAAGCTTTAATGTTCCTCCCTTAATCATATCTGCTACTAGGTTAATAACGTTTATATGCTGCATATTGAGAGTTCCATCAATTGTCCAGGCAGAATTAAAGGTACCGTTTATTCCAGTAGTGGAAAATCCGATACCTCCGTTATTTATCATTATTACATTTACAGCGTCTTCAGCCGGCAGAGAATCAAGGACAAGTATTTTATCACCATCATACTGAACATAAGAACTCCCCATTGCTCCTTTTATTAATGCAGTTGCTTCTTCCAGCTCTTTTGTAACCTGTGATTTTGTAGTTTCTATTTCTTTATTAAAGGATTCTTCTATAGAATCTTTTATATCTGTTACAAGATTTTTAAGCTTGCTCCTAAAATTACCGAACTCTATTTCCTTATACTTCTGCCTTATGACATCCCACTTTACAGATATAACATTGGTTTCAATATCTATATTACATTTAGGATGCTTTACCCATATGGTGTCACCTACATCAGCTATATTCTGAAGATGAGCCTTAAGGGTATAGTTAACCTGAGGAACTTTATTTGCTTCTAAATATGCCACAGCCTGTGTTTCTAAATCTGCCTTTAGAGCATCTGTATACTCATCCTCGGTTTCATAATCCTCTTCGCTGATGTCCTGCTTAAATTCAACTACTTTTGTATAAGGAACATCATAGGAAACATCAGAAACAATATATATAGCATCTAGAAGCTGTCCATCATGCCCTACAGGAAGAATCTTTGTAACGACATTATCCCAATTTTCCTTGGCTTCTATGCTCTCTATATTTTTACCATAAGCAAGAACAACTCCTCTATCCTGCCCTATAGTGTCTCTGATTTCTATCTTAAAGTTATCCCTATCAAGATGACCTCCCCATCTTTCTAGAACTGTGTTTACTGCTTCCTCAAAGGATTTTCTAACACATCTAAAAGAGTTTATTGAGGTTATATCCGATATGGTGGAGAAAGGAGTTAATTGGTCACAGGCAGTATTGAGATGATCCAGGGCATCATTACAGCTTTTATCTACAACATTGGAATCCTCTATAACATATTTAGCAGAATCATAAAAGAGATGCCATGCCTTAATAGTTATTTTTCTATTCTTTTTTGTAGGATTGGATATTCTGAATCCCTGTTCTCCCCAGGGGGTAGAAACACGAATAATATAACCCTGCTGATAGTAAGCAATGTTATCAATGCTATCCTCTATTTCTAGATAATAATCTCCGTTATCCTCTTTATATACTATAGCCTTATATGGCTTTAATATCTTTAATCCATTATGATTGAATAAAGTCTCATCTGCTTCATAAACCTTTATACTCTTAACACTGCTGTTTAAGATTGATTGCTCTAATATTGGAGTAGCTGTATATGTTGCAGTAACAGTTACATTACTGGTTACATTGGTATATGAGCCACTCCAACCAGCAAAAGTATACCTATACTGTGAAGTAGAAGCCTTACTAGGATTACTAGGTGGTGTTGCACTGCCTCCTTCTGTTACCGTTTGAGTTTTTAAAACAGTACCATCTTCATCCTCAAAGGTTACAGTATAAGTATTAGCTGTAGAGCCATCATCATCTATCTGAATATACTGGAATGCTTCATTAGTAGAATCTATTGATGTTACAGTTCCAAAGCTATCTGATAATGTTAAAGAAGACAGGCTTATAACATCTGTATAGGACCAGAAAGACCCATCATAAACCCTTATCTGTGAATTGTAGGCTCTTATGTTATAACTATAACCTCCGGTTTGTATTAAAGATCCATTGGTTATGGTAAGATTAGAAGGAAAAGAAAAGTATAAGGTTTTTCCGCTTAAATTATCTCCTACCTGTATATTTCTAAGTGCCATTATAACCACCTACTCCTTCGTTCTATTTCTACAGCCGAAAGGGTTCCAGTCCAGCTCAAAGTATTATTGCCTGGATTTAATACAGGAAAATCACCATTCATATTTCTATTTTTTAAAATAGAGCTTACGTAAGCTTCCTGTTCCTCTGAATCTATATACACATAAGAATCACCAGAAGGAAATGTATAGCTAAATATAGAGCTTCCATTAAGACTTACATTTACTGTTCCACTTCCTGTAAGCTTAATTACAGGCTTGCAAGCTACGTTTCCCTGATTATTTATAGTCATTGACTTGGCTGATCTTTGAGATGAAGTAGCAGTTATTGTAGCTTCATTCAGAAGATATTTATAAGGCTGTACGTGGAATACTATTTCTGCGGTTCTAAACTTCACAAGCCTTTCAAAGTCTATTTCCTTAAGCACCTGTGCTTTATACACCTTATCATCCTCATTAGACATAATTAAATCGCCTGAGCCATAAAGCCAAGCGATTATATTATCAATATTATTAGTATTAGTTAAACCAATCTCTATGGTCTTATCATAAGCCTCATAACCTTCCAGTTCAATAATGTCTCCATCTCTACCATCAATTTCAGTTTTGGAATATCTAACAGCCGGCTTTCTAATAGCAGGAAGGGATGTTACTATCAATTCAGGATAATTATTAGATTCTATATTATTGAATATAAAATACATTATACAAGCACCCCTTCCATGACATTTTCTACAAAGGTTCCGACCTTTTCATCATCTAAAACTACATTAACTCCCTTCAAGGCTTCCTTAAAAGCTGAAACCATCATATTGAATCCTAATCCTCCAAAAGAACTATTGATATCATTAGAAGCACACTTTGATATAGAAGCATTTACACTCATATCAAAATCAGTTGGAATAGCTTTTTGAATATCTTTATTTACCTTGGCCATTTCATCAGTAAATCCTTCACTTAAACCCAAAGCCATAAACTTACCGACCTGGTCCCTAAAAACAGTAGAGGGAGAATGAATCCCTAAGAAATTCTTTATTCCAGTTACTGCACTACTAACAGCATTCTTTCCAGCACTTATAAGAGAACTTCCCATTGATTTAATACCGTTAATAATACCACTAATAATGTTTTTACCTATTTCTCTAAAGGAAGTAGTATTTTTAAAGGGATGCAATAATTTATTAACTAAATCCTTAGCTCCTTGAGTTATGCTTCCACCCATTGATTTAAGTCCACTTCCTAAATTTTTAATAAGATTCTTACCCACATTAATCATATCCACATGAAGTATTGTGTTAACTATAGCCCATATTATTTCTCCAGCATTCTTTATAATTACTGGAATACTATCAATAATCCCTTTTCCTAGCTTAACAATTAACTGTCCTCCAGCTTTAATTATCTTCCACAGATTCTTGTCAAAGGCATCCCAGAAATCATTTATTATTTTTGGTGCTTTCTCTATAAGAGTTGGGAGGGACTGAATTATACCATCAACTAAAGCAAATATTAAATCTATACCTACATCAACTATGGTTCCTAAATTAGAAATAAACGTTGTTGCCATTTGAAGAACCATATCCACAGCAGTAGTTATAAGACTTGGAAGATTATTTGTTATCCCTTGAATAAGATTCATTAACATATTTCTTCCTGTTTCAACGAATTGAGGAAGATACTGAATAATGCTATTAACCATTGTAGGTATTAATGTAGCAAGTACCTCCATGATTACAGGGATAGATTCCTCTATCATGACAATAATATTTCCTGCTAAAGTACCTATACTTGTTGATAAATTGCCTATGGCTTCTTCATCACCATTAATTACTCCAATTAGATTTGTTAGTACGTCAGCAAGGCCTTCTTTTATAATAGCCACAAAAGGTTCTATATTTGTAGCAAAGGCAGCAATAGCATCATTCAATCTGAATTGTGCTTCTTCTGCCGCAATCATTTCTTTATTGGTATTCTGATAGGCTTCATTAACTTTTGCAAGTCCGCTATCGGCTAACCATTCTAATGCTACCTGTTGCTTTTCAGCTTCAGTGGAACACCCTGCCAGCTTTTCATTAAAGTTCTCAAGGCTCCCGCCCATTCTTTCAATGAGCTCCGCAAATGCTCCTGTGGCTTCACCAGTAGCCAATGTTTCCTGTAATCCATCTGCTAGAGATTCTATTTTTAGGGTATCAGGAAACTTCACAATAGCACCAGAAAGAGCTTCAACAGCCTGTACCATTCCCTTCTCATCAAAACCTGTAGCCATAAGGTTAGATAGAGCTTCTACTGAGGAATCACTTTCGCCTGTTATAGCGGTTAAATTAGCAAGTTTATCCTTAACATTATCTATTTTAAGTCCGGCATCATCAGCATTCTGTGTTAATACGGATAATTCTTGCCTGTATTCTTTAGTGTTTTCAACAGTATCTAATATGCTTCTTCCCATAGAAATAAAGCTACTTGCTAATGTCTTTATTCCACCCAGGACAACATCAGAAATAATATTAGCTTTTAACACATCACCAAAGGATAGAGTGCTTTCTCCTGCATCATCAGCAGCTTTTCTGAATTCTTCAAGAGACTTGTATCCCTTTTCCGTTGCTTTCTTAGAGTCCTCTAAGTCTTTTTCATTCTTCTCTAATTCATTGTTTAGCTTATAAAGTTCCGCTTCAGCCTTATTGAGATCGGCTTTCCAGATATTAATCTTTCTTTCACCATCAGCATAGGAAGAGTTAGCCCTATCCAATTGTATCTTTAAATTGTTTACCCTTTCCTCCTGCTTTTCTATTTCGCTAGAGGTTGATGATGAGCTACTTTTCATTCTCTCAAGACTTGAGACTGCTTCTTCATAGCTGCTTGCTACCTTTTGAACCTGCTTTTCCTGCTCCTTATGATTTTTAAGGAGAACTTCAACAGCTTTACTGAAGCTTCCAACCTTTTCTTCCTGCTTTACTATCTGGTCATTTAAAATCCTGTTTCTTTCTGTTAAAGATTCAACACTATCATTATTGCTGCTGTACTGAGCTGTGACCTTCTTCATTTCAGAAGCCATTACCTTTAAATCTGAATTAATACTTTTTATTGCATCCCTATATTCTTTTTCACCCTGAAGCTTTATAGTACCTCCAAAGGTATTGCTCCCTTTTGCCATGAAGAATCACCTCTCTCTATGCTTTAATCTAAATTTCTTAGCACTAATTTCAAATTCTAATCCTTTATCCATTCCTCTGAATTCTCTTCCCTGACTACAAAAACACAGTTCTTAATCCTGAAGTTATAAAATTTCTTATAATGGTTGAATAAATCACTCCACTTGGACAGGGTCATCCTCCCTACTTCCTTTTCGGTAAATCCAAGGAGAGTTTTCCCCACAAATAAAACCCATGAGAAGTCAATAATAATCTCCTCATGGGTCTCTAGTTTTTTTCTTCCTGATCTCCTCCGTTAGAACCTGCTACAACAGCTGTTTTTATAACCCCAGCAGCATTACGGAAACCTATCTCAGTTAAAATTCTTCCTACCTGCTTATCAGTAACTAAAGGCCTTTTTATCTCCAGGCCTTCATTCTCCATATCAATACCTTCATTAATAGCTTCCCTTAATCCAAACTTTAATGCCTTGAAATTTGGCTCCTGATCATTCTCTATTAGCTCGTCCCATTTTATAAAGGAACCATACTCTTCCTGAATAGCCTCAAGAACATTAAAATTAAAAATCATGGGATACTTCTCTTTTTCTGTTTCAACATAAATAAGCCTGTCAATCATCCCTATCTACCTCCTTAAGCACCAGCCTGTTTAAATAATGAATCAAGGTAAGTTTTGGCACTAGTCTCACTGCTGAATGTTGCATGCTTTTCCCAGGTTCCATCATTCATGGGCATGATCGTACCTTCAATTGATGGAGTAGTGAATTCTAAGGAATCTCCCTTAGTTTTAGCATCAACAGTATAAGGTTTAAACAATACCTTTGGAAAGAACTCAACCTTATACAGTCTTTTACTGTTTACCATTTTAGGAACAACATGTCCAAAACCCTGTGCTACAGGAGTATCATCAACTTTCTGAGTATATTCCTTTACCCCTTCTTCTCCTTCAATAGTTAAATCTGTAGATGTCTGTCCTAATAAAGCTCCCATTTTAGCATCATCATCCTCATCAATGCCAAGAGTTATTGTACCTTTCTTAACTACTGATGCTTTTTCTTTCAAAACATCATCGGCATATAGCTCTGCTTCTGCTATATCCAGAGACACCTTACATTCTATAGCTCCTGCCAGTGTGCCTTTTTCACCGTATTTAGATTCATCATAGGTAGCAGCCTCATTTGTTAATGGAGCATGCCTGAAATATCTTAATCCTATTCTTGCCATTAATAATCAACCTCGCTTTCAATATAAAAATTCACAGGTATATGATAAAAGCCGGTGTCCTCCTCAAAATCTTCCGGGCCGCTATCTGTAACTGTGAATCCATTTTTCTTTAATATTCTTTTTACTTCTTTTAATAAAAGCTTAAAATCAAGCTTTGAATAAATATTGATTGTCCCATAGGTTCCTTCCAGAATTGGAAGGTCATCAGCAAACTCTTCAGGTCTTTCAATTCTTGTATAGTAAGTAAGAAAAATATCTCTTTTCTCCTCATTCAGCTGATAAGCTATCGGGATATCAATTCCATCAACAGTAAAACCATTAAACATGCTTTCAATTAAAGGGTTAATATTCATGGCTTTACCCTTTCTTCAAACACAGCCTCCATGGCTTTTCTTATTTCTCCCTCGCTTCTAAGAATTGCAGGACTTACAAAAGGTTCTGCCCTTTCATTACTGGTACCATATTCTATTCTAAAGGCCTTAATCCAGTTGGTTCTGTCAAAGCTCTGACCTCCCTTAGATTTCTTAGAAGCATCATTTCCATGAAACTTTATTCTTCCTACTATGTCCCCATCTTTATTCGTAACAGGTTTATATGCTCTAATAGAGTCAGCCATATTCATAAGTCCACCGAGTATTTTATCCGCATCCAGGTCGCAGGTAAATCCAGCCATAAGTATCACACTCCTTTATTCCAAACGCTTCACCATTAAAGTCAGCATTCCCGATCTTTTATCTCCTAAAACTGAAGTAATATTGTAATAATTATTCTCATGCCTTACTCTCATATCAGTGTTAATACCAGTCCTATAACGAATATATATCTTATCCGTAACCTCAGAGATTATCTGTCCTGAGCTTAATATCTCCTTACCAGATACAGGAACAATATCAGCCCACACAGTACATACTACATTCCAGCTCTTAATCGGAAATCCATTAGAATTTTTTGATATAGAAAATTCCTGTATATCTATCCTGTATCGCATTCTACCTATTTTCATTAGAATGCTTCCTCTCTTACTCCAAATAGCAGATTCTTCAATGTGTTTATTAAATCACTGAAATCAGCCTGCTCCCTGTTTTCATAAAGATAAGCTACTGCATAAAGAACAGCTGTTTTGATTACCTCAGGTACAATTTCAAAATCATTTAGATTAATTCTTATAATATCCTGGCATAGCTCCTCAGCCGATTGTATAAGTGAAAAAAGCAGGTCATCCTCCTCCGAGGTGTCAAGGCGTAAGTATAATTTTACTTCATCAATATCTGTGTATATTTGAAACACCTCCAAAAATAGAGTATAAAAAAAGGGCATAAAAAAAGAGAAGCAACCCGAAAACAGATTCTTCTCTTATATTAATTCTATTAGATTTATAATTTGCAATATGTATCTGAATTGCGACATAAATATATTGCATCATAATTACTGATAAACTGAAATTTGGCAATCTATTACTTTTTCTTTTCCAAGGAGGTAATAATTGCAGACCCCATTACAACAATCGCCAGAATTGGCCCAAGTTGAGGCCAGTTCATTAGTTCATATCCAAATGCCGAGCCTAAGTAGCCTAAAATGATAGCTACAAGTGACGATATTATTGCTTTTTCCATAAAACGTACCTCCAAATTCGAATTTATCTATTACTCAATTTAAACTTTATTGTCAACTTAATTATAAAGAATATTATTACTATTATCAATTATAGATTAGGAAAGCCAGTAAATTATACTGACCTTCCTAATTAAGAACATAAAAAATAGCCCTGTACTTAATAATTAAGCACTGGCCATACTAAGAAGCTGTACTGCTTCTGGAAGTATAAGCTTTCCATCTACTCTTTCAGTAGCAAGGAAGCCTGTCTGGTCTGTTACTGCAAATAGCTCTCCAAGCCTTCTAAAGTGTCTTCCCTGCCTATCTGCTATCCAGTAAAAACTATAGTCTCCAAAGGCAAGAACCTTTGCTCCTGCTGCAATTGTCGGAATAAAAGCAGATGTCTTTATAGGTCTACCAAGGATAGTATCCGGCTGACCTGGTGCTATAGCAGGACTCCAGAGGTATTGTTGATTATTGTCTTTAAGCTTTCTGAGAGCTTTAACAGTAGACTCATTACAAAGGAATACTCCCTTCTTTCTGTAAGGAGCCTTTAGAGCGTAATATAAATCCATAACATTATCAAATGTTATATTAGAAGAGCTACTGCTGGTAGTATTAGTTTGTCCACCGTTATCAGTAAACAAACCTGTAGGTTTTCCTGTACCGTCTCCGATAAGGAATGCTTCTTCCTCTTTAGCTCCTATACGTCTTGCAAATTGTGATGAAATATAGCTTTCAAGGTTAAAAGCACTATCATTTAGTAGCTCATTGGATACCTTTATAAGAGTAGCACACTTATATGCTCCTAAGGTAAGCTGTCCAAAGGAGTCATCACTCTCTGGGATAGCTGCTTCTTCATCTACCCAGGATGCACTGCCTTTAGATGAAACCACAGGAATCTTCCTGTCTCCACTGGAGGTGCTTATAACTGTAGCCATAGATCTCATTATATTTTCCTCTTCAAGGCCATCTATAAGCTGTTTTTCGTACTCATCCGGCGCCAAAAATCCTCCTTCTGAATCAACGCCAACTTGAAGTGCATTACTGACATCGGCATAGCTTCTGTTCCTCATCTTATTCCAGAAGGCCTGCTTATAGACTTCACTTGCTCTTCCTGTTTTTTCTTCAGCAAACTTAACAGGGGTAGTAAGGATAGGTGTAGTTGTGGCCTTGGCCAGCTCTGCGTCCATGGCAGTCTGTCTTTCAAGCCTTCCTATCTCCTTACCTATATTGACTACATCCGCTTCCATCTTTTCATATACAGCAGCATCCTCGGCAGATACAAATCCGTCCTTATCTCTCTTGCTTTCCAGGATAGCCTTAGCAGCCTCCCAGGTACTTGTACGTTTCTCGTATAGCTCTAAAATTTTACTCATAAAATATCTTCCTCCTTAATTTTTTAAAAGGTTTAATCTTTTTTCTAAATGGTTAAAAGGTATTTTCTTTTCTGAGTCATTATCATCAGTTAGATTATTCTTGCTTAATATTGATAAAAGAGAATTAGTAACAGCCTGTCTTGAAAACATAACTGCTTCTATCTCTTCATCATCTTTTTCATCAGAAAACATTATTTTATCTGCAAACCCCAGCTCCACAGCTTTCTTGGCATTAAACCAGCTCTCTGCATCCATAAGATGTGAGATGCTAGCTCTCGAAAGCCCTGTTTATAACTCATATGCATTTATTATGCTCTCCTTTACCTCATCCAGCATTTCAATAGCCTTCTGCATTTCCTTGGAGTCTCCAATAG
>JAEXSY010000512.1 GCA_023440105.1 Bacillota bacterium | reverse complement strand
CTACATTACTGGAGGATACTATGAAAGAAATAAAAAAATATTTCGAATCTAGGGCAGGCAAATATAGCTTTTATTTCGAGGATATCAGCGGCGGTTATGTTTATGGTTACAATGAAAACGTTCCTATGATAGCGGCGGGATGCATAAAGCTCCCTATTGCTATAGCACTTCTCAAGGAAGTGGAGAGGGGTAATTATACTCTAGAGGATAAGTATTATATTAATGAATCAGATAAGGTATTTGGAACTGGTATTATTTATGAGCTGGGTGAGAGAGAATATACTTTAAGAGAACTTCTAGCAGCCATGCTTATACAAAGTGATAATACCGCTTCAAATAAAATAATCAGTATAGTAGGAATGAAAAAGATAAATGACAACTTTAAAGAGCTTGGTTTGAAAAATACGTATTTAAATAGTAAAACCTCCGATGTTTCCAAGGATGAAGAGGAAAATATAAGCACCAGCTATGATTTAAGTCTTTGCTGGAAAGCTTTGAATAATATTTCCTATCTTTCTAAAGAAAATAGCGAGGAACTGATAAGGCTTTTAAGTCGGCAGCAATTAAAGAGCAAAAGCACCCTGTATATTTCAGAGGATTTAAAAAGCTATATATCCAATAAAACAGGAGATAAGGCTGAAATTGAGAATGACACTATGCTCATAAGACTTCAAAAAGGAAATTTTATCTTTACAGTGATGAGTTCAGATATACCTAACAGTGTTTATGGCTTAGTTACATTGGCTAAGGCAGGGAAGATGATGTGGGATAGTATAAATAATCTATGGATTTAAGTCGTAATATTGCGACTTAAATTTTTTTACAAAATAATCAATAATAGGTATTACATAATTCTTAATATTGTTATATAATATATATTGTTAGCAAGCAATTGTTTACGAATTAACAAAGGAGGATGTATATGAATATACAATGGCAGGGGTTTAATTCAGGTAACTGGGAGAAGGAAATTGATGTAAGAAACTTCATTCAAAAAAATTATACTCCTTATGAAGGGGACAAGAATTTTCTTCAGGGACCTACCGATAGAACCAAGGCAGTATGGGATGAAATTTTAGAGCTTCTCAAGAAGGAAAGAGAAAAGGGAGTTCTAGATGTAGAAGTTAACAAGGTATCAGGAATTGATAACTACGATGCAGGATATATTGATAAAGAAAATGAAGTGATATATGGTCTTCAGACCGATGCTCCGCTAAAAAGGATTGTTAACCCTTTTGGTGGTATGAGAATGGTTCATACTTCTCTTGAGGCTTATGATTATAAATTAAATGAAGAAATAGATAAATATTTTAACCAATATAGAAAAACACATAATCAGGGAGTATTTGATGCTTATACTGATGAAACAAGGGCAGCACGTTCTGCAGGACTTTTAACAGGGCTTCCAGATGCCTATGGTAGAGGAAGAATCATTGGTGATTATAGAAGAATACCTCTATATGGTATTGATTTTCTTATAGAAAAGAAGAAAGAGGATTTAAAAGCACTCAAGGGCGATATGCTAGAGGCTTTAATTCAAAAAAGAGAAGAAGTTACTGAACAAATTAGAGCTTTAGAAATGATGAAATCCATGGCACAGAAATATGGAGTTGATATTTCAAAGCCAGCATCAACAGCTAAAGAAGCAGTACAAGCTCTTTACTTAGGGTATTTAGCTGCTGTTAAGGAAAGTAATGGTGCAGCAATGTCATTAGGTAGAACAAGCACCTTCTTAGATATATATATAGAAAGAGATTTAAAGAATGGTTTAATAACTGAGCAGGAAGCACAGGAGCTTATAGATCAATTTATTATTAAGCTTAGAATAGTAAGACATTTAAGAACTCCAGAGTATGATGATCTCTTTGCGGGAGATCCTACCTGGGTTACAGAATCAATTGGTGGAATGGGCGTAAATGGAAAAACCCTTGTAACAAAGAACTCCTACAGATACCTTCATACATTAATTAATTTAGGACCTGCACCAGAACCAAACATGACTGTACTTTGGTCAGAGAATCTGCCTGAGTCCTTTAAGAATTTCTGTGCAGAGATGTCCATATTAACAGACTCTATACAGTATGAGAATGATGATCTTATGAGACCGATGTTTGGTGATGACTATGCAATAGCTTGCTGTGTATCTGCCATGACTGTAGGAAAGCAGATGCAGTATTTCGGAGCAAGGTGTAATCTTGCAAAGGCTCTTCTTTACTCAATCAATGGTGGTGTTGATGAGAAGAAGGGTAAGGTTGTAATTAAGGGTATTGAAAAAAATAATGATGACATCCTGGATTATGATAAGGTTAAGGCTGGTTTCTTTGATGTAGTAGAGAAGGTAGCAAAACTTTATGTAGACACTATGAATGTTATCCATTTTATGCATGATAAATATGCTTATGAAGCAGGGCAAATGGCACTTCATGATACAGAGGTTGAAAGACTAATGGCCTTTGGTATAGCTGGACTCTCGGTAGTAGCTGATTCCTTAAGCGCAATTAAGTATGCTAAGGTAAGGCCTATAAGAAATGAGCAGGGGATAGCTGTTGATTTTGAGATAGAAGGAGATTTCCCTAAATACGGTAATGATGATGATAGAGTTGATGATATAGCTGTTGAGGTTGTAACTAAGTTTTCAAAAGAACTTAAGAAGCATCCTTTGATTAGAAATGCAAAGCATACCTTATCTATATTAACAATAACCTCGAACGTAGTATATGGTAAGAAGACAGGAGCTACCCCTGATGGAAGAAAAGCCGGTGTTGCCTTTGCACCAGGAGCTAATCCTATGCACGGAAGAGATACCCAAGGTGCACTAGCTTCTCTGAATTCTGTAGCTAAGATTCCTTATGCTAATATTTGCGAGGATGGTGTGTCTAACACCTTCTCCATCGTGCCTGATGCTTTAGGTAAAGAGGATGAGGAAAGGAATAAAAATCTAGCTAGTGTGTTAGATGGATATTTTACACAAGGAGCACATCACTTAAATGTTAATGTATTTAACAGAGAAACACTGATCGAAGCTATGGATCATCCAGAAAAGTATCCTCAGCTTACTATAAGAGTATCTGGCTATGCAGTAATGTTTAATAGATTATCAAGAGAACAGCAATTAGAAGTTATTAGCAGAACCTTCCATGATTCATTATAAAACAAAGGGGAATTTATTTCCCCTTTTTCTATTATAAAGCTAAGGAGGAGACCCTATGAAGGGAAGAGTTCATTCAATAGAATCCATGGGACTTGTGGATGGCCCTGGAATAAGGACTGTTGTGTTCTTACAGGGGTGTTCTTTAAGATGTGCCTTCTGTCATAATCCAGATACTTGGTCCACAAAAGAGGGAACAGAGATGAGCCCGGAAGAATTGGTAAAGGAAGTTTTAAAATTTAAAAGCTATCATAAAGCATCAGGA
>JAEXSY010000499.1 GCA_023440105.1 Bacillota bacterium | reverse complement strand
CATATACCCTCTTGCCCTTTTAGAATAAATTCCTATAGTCTGATGCTTTCCATTTTTATATTCCTTGAAGGTAATATTGATTACAGGATACTTCTTCTTTATTTCTTCCATGTCTATAGCTCTTGAATATTCCATAGAAGCAAGATTTATCAATGCTCCATTAGCTTCTTTTGAAAGCTCCTCTTTAAAATATTTAGTCAGCTTGTTCCTCCAATAATCATAAAGACTCTTGTTACCCCTTATGGCTAGGGGCGTTCCCATTTCTAATCTATAAGGCTGAATATCATCCATAGGCTTTATAACTCCATAAAGTCCTGATAATATTCTTAAATGGTTATTAGTAAATTTAAGCTGCTCCTCCGTAAAATCTTCTGCCTTCATGGCTCTATATACATCTCCCTGAAAAGCTAGAAGCGCCGGCTTTCCCATCTTTTTATTTACTGACCATTCCTTGAATCTCTTATAATTCATCTCCCCGAGCTTAGGAGATATCTTCATTAAGGTTTCTAATTCTTCAGGGGATAGCTTTTTCATCGCTTCAGATATCCTTGCTGCTTCCTTTAAATACTTAGGCTCTGTGAGTTCAAATTTTCCACATATGCTGTCAAAATTTAATGTTTTGGCTGGTGATATAATAGTTAATATAAATATTCCTCCTTAAATTAAGCCCTCAAGAATATTTCCTTGAGAGCTCTTTTTACATGGTCTTATTAATATAATTTATAATGTCACTTCTTTTAATTATTCCTATAAAAGTACCATTATCGTCTACTACAGGAACAAAGTTCTGTCTAGATGCTAAAGTTAATAGACTTTCTATATTGGCATTAATATACACGCTTTCATGCTTTGTTTTTCTGGGTATTTCTCTTATTGGCACTTCATCAACTTTTTCAAAGGTAAGACCAGGGGTATTTTTAAGCTTCCATAGTAAATCACCTTCTGTAAGTGTCCCTACATACCTTCCTGCTTTGTCTATAAGGGGTATTGCAGAGTAGCCATGCTTCTCCATACTTTTTAATGCCTGTCCCATGCTTCCTTCTACACTCTCATAAATTACCTCTAGCTTGGGGGTTAAAAAAAATGCAATATTCATGCGTATCGTCCTATCTTATTATATTTTTTCAATTATATCTTAACATATTTTATCTTACCGGGAAGTGTTTTTATATTTTATTCACATACTTTTTAGAAATCCTTATTTCCTTAAATAAAAGGATAGTGATAACCATAAGGTCACCTCTATCCTTTTGCTTCTTAATCTATTGGAACCTCATTCATTAGCTCATCAGAAACAATATTTAATATCTTTTCTAGCTCTTCCACCTCAGCTTCACTAAATCTCTGCTTTATCCTATCCATAACCGTGGAAAGATAGCTATAGCTAATATTATAATATTCAAAGTACTTCTCTGTAACCTGAAGATGGTATTCCCTCTTGTCTTCTGGAGACTGTATCTTTCTCAAATAGCCCTTCTGGATCAAATTATTCACCTTGTAAGTGGCATTTTGAGGGGAAATTTGTGCAAAGGAAGCAAATTCGTTAATAGTAGGTTTCTTTAATCCATGAATTATTTCTAAACAGAAGGTCTCTACGGTAGTAAGACTTGCATCTCTTCCTTGAAACCTTTGGAAGACCTTTCTGTAAAAATGTAATTTAAACTTTGTATAAACCTTTGAAAAGGACTCGTCAAGCATCTAATCCCCCCTTTATTAAAGCGTTTAATCACTCTAGGATTCCTGTTCCTCTTTTTTCTTTTTATCATTTTTCAAAACAGATACTAAAAAGGCTACTGCTGCTGCTGTTACTGCCAGCTTTGTTCCAGTTGATTTCTTCATTGGTCTACCTCCTCTCTTAGCCTATTTTCTTAAATCTATAGGAATAATTTAAATATTCGCTTTCATTAATAATATTGGTATTGTTTGCATATACCTTTTCCCCGGTTAAGGTTTTTTTAATCACAACCTCCTGGAGTAATCTCGATTTACATTTAGGGCACATTCCTAAAGCCATAAACCTCCAGCTAAAAAGCTTTAGAGGCTCCTCTCTTTCTGCCTCTATATGACATCTAGGACAGCAAAACTCTGTTTTGCTCTCTTCAACAATTATATCCTTAAAATCTCTAATCATTATTGCAGGCATATTATATACATCACTGACAATATAACTTTTTATCACTCTGCTGTTATACAATCTTTTAAAAACTAGAGCTGTACACTTGGCATCATAAAGAGCATCGTGAAGCATTTCTTCATTCACCTTAATCCGAAGCTCATCTAGGGCATTCTTTAAGCTCAGTGATTTTTTATGGGCAAGAACCTTAGTTATATATTCTTGAATATCAAGATATTTATTTATCCACCCTATATCCTCATAGCCATGGATACTGGAGTTTATAATTAGCTCAGCTATATCATCCTTAGCCCAAGAGCATAGAATATTATCACCCTCACAGAAGCTTTTAAATTCCATCATTGCCTCAGAAAAGCTCAAACCCCTTAGTAGCTTGTCTTCGGTTATCCCCGTTATTTCTAGAACTCTAGGATTTAATATTGGAAGTATAGAAGGCTTAATATAGCATTTGAAGGAAGCTAACTCCTTCATGTACACATCATATTTTACGGCTCCTATTTCTATTATTTCGTTCTCCAGACTATATTCTTCAAGTTTCCTATCTAGATCGGGATAAAACTTTTCTATTCCTCTAAAATTGTTAAACTCTAAATCGAAAATCACAAACCCCATGAATTAGAAGCCTCCTATAACTTTTCACAACCTTACTAGATTTAATTAACATACTATATTATTATTTTAACTTTTTATTCAGTGGTATACAACCAATAAAGTCTTAAAATACTATAAAAAATACAGCTTCAGGGAAGCTGCATTTAATTAAAGTCATTTTAAAGCATTATATATTCTTTCAAGATTTGATTCCATCATTTCTAAATAGGTCATTCCTTCTTCTCTAACTTCTATAGAGTACAGGCTTTCAACCTTTGCTCCTACCTCTCTTGCAATGGTTTTTGAAACCTCAGGAGCTGCCTGCTCCTCTGTGAAAACAACCTTAATTTCATTTTTCTCAGCCAGTTCAAAAAGCTCCTTAAGGGCCTGAGG
>JAEXSY010000495.1 GCA_023440105.1 Bacillota bacterium | reverse complement strand
GCTGTTAACCGATAGGTTGGAGGTTCGAGCCCTCTCCGCGGAGCCACAAAAAAGACCACATTTGTCTCATAGACAAATGTGGTCTTTTTTGAACTAAGTGTGCCTTTCGGCACGTGAAGTATGCTTCGCAAGAGAAGTTGCTCTGCGAGCAGTGAAGTGTCTTCGGACGTGAGTGACACACTTAACTTCACATTGTGCATAAGAACAATACTTCACTGTGGCGCAGCCATAACTTCACTTGCCACAAAGAGGCAAGCTTCACGAAATCTTTTAGTATACAATACTTGATATAGTCATTCTTACCCAAAAGAGTCAAACTGAAATCAGTTTGACTCTTTTTTATGCTGAATATTAATTTCGTCAATAAGATACAAATTTCAGTTATAGAAGTCAGATTTATTATTATTAATTTATTCATTTAAAAAATATGTGTAATATTTTTACTTATACTATGTTATTTGTTATAATAAACATATGATGGAAAGCAAATAAATATAGATACGAGGAGGTTGATGTTATGAATAAAATCCTTCTAGTAGAAGATGAAAGTAGCATAAGAGGCTTTTTGAAAATAAATTTTGAAAGAAGCGGTTTTAAAGTACTAGAAGCTGAGTCCGGAGAGGAAGGCTTAAGAATTGCTGCTCTTGAAAAGCCACAGGTGGCCATACTTGATGTAATGCTTCCTGGAATAGATGGCTTTAAGGTTTGTCAGGAGCTCAGAAAGATGTTTACAAGTATTGGCATTATGATGCTAACAGCTAAGGCTCAAGATCTTGATAAGATAATGGGGCTTGAATATGGTGCTGATGATTATGTGGTAAAACCCTTTAATCCCATGGAAGTTACTTTAAGGGTAAAAGCACTTATTAGGAGATTAGAGAGTGAAGAGGAAGAACTAGAAGGGGATATAATTGAATTACCTCCCTTTAAACTTGATACATATGCACAAAAGCTATATAAAGATAATATAGAAATTAGTGTAACTCCTAAAGAGTATATGATTATGAAAATATTTACGGAGAATCCAGGGAAAGCATTTAGTAGAGATGAACTTTTAAATTTAGCTTGGGGTTATAACTTTGTTGGAGATCCCAAAATAGTCGATGTTAATATAAGACGTTTAAGATCTAAGATAGAAGAAAATCCTTCTGATCCTACTTATATTGAAACTATTTGGGGGACAGGCTACCGGTGGAGGAAATGATAATATAATATGAAAAGTATAAAAAACAAGCTTGTTAGTAATTTTGTTTTAGTGATATTTACGAGCATATTTATACTTGAACTCTTGCTTTTAGGTATAATAAAAAATTATTATTACAATAATACTGAACAAATGCTTTTAAGTCAATTAAGGACTTCTGCCGACTATTATAATCGTTATTTTTCTAGTTCAACCCTGAGCGAAAACATTACCAAGAATATAAATGTTTTTTGGCAGCAGACGGATGCACAGGTTCAGATAATCAATATAGAGGGTAAGGTTCTTCTAGATTCCTTAGGAGTAGTTCATAAATCTAATATAGAAACTAGTGATGTGCAAAAGGCTTTATCTGGAGGAAGTGGAAAATGGATTGGCACTGTAGACTATGATAATATTGAAGTTATGGCTGTTTCTTATCCATTAGAGGCAAATGGCAAGATAATTGGCGTCTTAAGATTTGTAACCTCATTAAATGAGGTGAATTTAGCTATAAATTACATATCCTTAACCTTTTTAGGTATAGGCTTTGCTGTGCTTCTAATAACAATTATAGTGAGTGTTTTCTTGGCTAATAGTATAACGGTGCCGCTACAGGAGGTTACTGCTGTAGCCGAAAAAATGGCAAATGGTGATTTAAGTATTAGAAATAACAAAATAAATGATGATGAGATTGGAAAGCTATCTGATACTCTTAACTATATGGCTGAAGAGCTGCAGAATAGAGAAGCTCTTAAAAATGATTTTATTTCTTCTATTTCTCATGAGCTTAGGACACCACTTACATCAATTAAAGGATGGGCTATTACCTTAAATGATAAGGATATTGACCAGGGTACCCTAGCTATGGGATTTGAAATAATTGAAAAGGAAGCAGATCGACTAACCTCCATGGTAGAAGAACTTTTGGACTTTTCTAAATTTGTATCAGGGAAAATATCATTAAAAAGAAGGTATGCTAGTGTAGAGGACTTGATTGAATTTATAGAGCTTTCTATGACTCCTAGGGCTGAAAGAGGTAATATTAACTTTGTGGTAAATGTAGAAAAGAATATTCCTGTGGTTTATATGGATGACAATAGAATTAAGCAAGTACTTATTAATATTCTCGATAATGCCTTTAAATTTACTCCCCCAGGAGGAGATATATCTTTAAAGGTTAGTAAGGAAAATAATAGCCTTGTAATAATTGTTACTGATTCCGGTTATGGTATTTCTCCTGAGGATCTGCCGAGAGTTACTGAAAAGTTTTACAAAGGAAAGAGTTCTAAATCTAAAAATGGTATAGGTTTATCAATTTGCGATGAAATAGTAAAGCTACATAATGGAACTATGGAATTTCAGAGCAAGTTGGATATGGGGACAAAGGTAATTGTTAAAATACCTATTAACAATAATAAAAAAGAGGTCTAATCTATGAAAAAATTTAGAATAGCTATCATGTTTATAATATGTATATTTTTTACTGGCTGTGGAATTTCCAGTAGAATTGAAGGAGATATGATATCTACTCCCCATAATAATAATATCGCTATTAGAGGCACCTGGAATATAACTAAATATAAAGTTGTAAATGATAAACTAGCAAACAAAGCTGTTCTTGATAATATGATAGGAAAAGCTATTGGCTTTGGAATTGATATGAGCTTTTTTCTTGATGAAATAGCAACAAATCCAAGATATTATAGCAGAAAAAGCTCAGCCTCTTACTTTTTCGTCAATTATTACAATATTAATCCCAGGAGCCTAAATATTAATGATTATGAGATAGATATAGTT
>JAEXSY010000463.1 GCA_023440105.1 Bacillota bacterium | reverse complement strand
TGTTAAATTATTTTTTGATATTCTTTGCTAAGATTCTAGAGGTTACTCTGATGACTCTGAGGACTGTATTGATGACTAGAGGAGAAAGGGTTTATGGTGCTATTATTGGAGTTTTTGAAGTGACTATATGGCTTTTTTTGATGAGTACTGTTTTGGTTGGGATACAGGAGGATCCTATTAGAATGGTGGTTTATGCTCTAGGCTTTGGCGCAGGTATACTTATGGGAACGACTATAGAAGAAAAGCTTGCCCTGGGGCTTGTAACCATCAATGTAATTGTTCCTGAGTCGGAAGCAGGACGATTAGCTTCTCTTTTAAAGGAAGAGAACGTAGGTATGACCGTTATGGACGCAGAAGGTTATAGGGAGCCTAAGAAGATATTTCTCCTCCATGCTAAAAGAAAAAGAAAGAATGCTATTATAAAGCTTCTTGAAAAGAGTGAGATAAATACAGTTATATCAATAAGTGATACAAAAACTATATATGGTGGATATGGTATTAGAAAATAAATGGAGTAGTGGAGAAATAGGTTTTTATGGAAAATGGAGTGAAGAATAATAGTATATATGATCAGGTAGTAGAGCAGATTAAAGAGTTGATATTTGAAAGATCCATAAAAAAGGGAGACAAGCTTCCCACGGAGAGGGCACTAGCAGAAGAGCTTAAGGTAAGTAGGACCTCCGTTCGAGAAGCTCTGAGGGCTCTTGAGATTATTGGACTCATAGAAAGTCGACAGGGAGCAGGGAATTATATAAAGAGTGACTTTCAGGGAGGTTTGTTCCAACCTTTATCCACAATGTTTATCTTAAATGAAGGTAAGACAAGAGATATTATGGAATTTAGAGAGATGCTGGAGATTCAGATGGTAACTTTGGCTGCAGAAAGAGCTGAGGAACAGGATATAAGAGAGCTTCAGAAAATATTAAAGGAGCTGAGAGAATCTGATGAGGAGTGGAAAAGCACCTGGCTGGATAAGCAATTTCATTATAAGATAGCCATGGCATCAGATAATATCCTGATAATAAACATACTTCAGGTTTTATCTCAGCTCATAGATGAGTTTATTATGGATGCTAGAAAATCAATTTTTGAAGCAGAACATACCTGGAACAATTTAATAATTCATCATGAGAGAATTTTAAAAGCTATTGAAAATAAAGACGTAGATGGTGCTTATAGGGCAATGAAGGGACATTTTGATTTAATAAGAGAGCATTTTAAGGAGCTTTGATAGTATGCCTCATAGGTAAAATCTCATGAGGCCTTTTGAAATGTTCTGATTAACCAGAAATAACTTCCCTGAAGCCCTTGAAATACAAAATAAAGTAAATTACAATTAACTAAAAACTTAGGAGGACATATATGAATCCCATAGCCTTTGAAATCTTTGGACTACCTATAAGGTGGTATGGAATATTAATAGCATCAGGCATGCTTATAGGACTTTTGGTAGCATGGTTTAATTGCAGGGTTAAGAACATTAGCTTTGATAGCTTTTTAGATGCTTTTTTATACTCTTTAGTACCAGGAGTTATCGGTGCGAGACTTTACTACGTAATATTTGAATTTGAAAATTATAAGGACGACCTATTATCTGTATTTAATATAAGAGAAGGTGGACTTGCTATCCACGGCGGAGTACTCTTTGGAGTAGGAGCAGCCTATATATACTGCAGAATAAAGAAAATTAGCTTTGGAGATATAGTAGATATAGCAGCCCCCTCCTTTATCATTGCCCAGGCTATAGGAAGATGGGGAAACTTCATGAATGGAGAAGCTCATGGAGGTCCTGTATCTGAAAGCTTCATAAGCATGTTCCCGGAATTTATTCAAAAGGGAATGTACATAGATGGCACTTACTATCACCCAACCTTTTTATATGAATCCCTGTGGAATCTCTTGGTATTTGTAATACTACTTATCATTCTTTATAAAAGACAAGAGCACCGCAAAGGAATAGTGATGTTTTCCTACATGGCGTTATATTCCTTAGGAAGACTCTTTATAGAATGCCTAAGAACTGACAGCCTGATGTTTATGGGCCTCAGAACTGCCCAGCTAGTGAGTATTGCCGGAATAGTCATAGGGATTATAGGAATAATAGTCCTAAAGAGGAAAAGAAGGAACATATTTGGGTGACAGGCACATGAGTTATGACTTATTAATAAGGAAAATGATATAAAATATAGTCATATAGAAAGGTGGGATATTTATGGAAAAGATCAGGCTAAGAGCAGGGGCATTAATCATCAAGGATGATGCTGTGCTTCTATCCTGCTTTAAAAATGAAGCCACAGGAAAGCCTCACTATAATCTTCCTGCTGGAGGAGCAGAGAGTAGTGAAACTCTCAAGGAAGCAGTCATAAGAGAAGCTAAAGAAGAGGTCTGTGCTGACATAGAGGTAGGACCCATAGCCTTTGTCTATGAATATCAGCCCACAAAAAGTAGCTATATCTATGGAGATACCCACTGGGTGGACATAACCTTTGCCTGCAGCCTCAAGGAAGGCAGTGTTCCAGAAATGCCTGAAAATCCTGATTCTGGTCAGACTGGGGTGGAGTGGGTTCCTATAGACAAGATTAAAGATATAGAGATGTATCCAGATATAGCTGAAGAAATAATCAGCTACCACAAAGGAAAGTCTTATAAAAATTATATAGAAGAGCATGAGATTCAGGTGAAGAAAGGCTCTTCATAATTAAAAAAATGGGGAACTCCGATAATAAGGAGCTCCCTTTATTATTATACAAGGACATAGATGTAGCTAATTACTCAATTATAAAAAAACTGCAGATTAGTTGTAATATATAGTAATAAATGGTAATATATACATAATAGATTATACGGTTTTGCAATACCATTCCTAGAAAATATATTTCGCATTATGGATATTTTCTGGGATTTATTTTTGGTTTAAATAGTGGAGGAAACGTGAAAAAGAATATATTAATAGCTATATTTTTTGGTTTTATAACTTTATTGACCTTTACCTCCTTGTTTTATAAGGAGAAGCAATACCATTATAATAAATTGATTAATTTAGGAAAAAGCGATTTAAGTGAAAAAATAACTATTTCTACTAATAATAGAATACCAGATGATATATACGAAACTCTCAAGGTATATTTGGATAAATATAAAGCTAATTTGTACTGCACGGATATAAGCAAAAGTGGAGCTAATACAGTAGTTATAAAGTATGCCTACATGACTAACTGGGAAGGCTTTAATCAGCTATCATTAAAAAATGGAAGGTTATTTTATAATAATGAAATAGAATCAGATTACTTTTTATCTACCATGGATACAGGAGAGGAAAAACAGATTGGTCAGATAGCTGATTTTACTGGCAGAAATAATTTAGAAATAAGAACTCTAAAAAATGGACTGAAGGAAGGGATATTTGATAAAGTCTTTATTTTAGAACCTAGAAATAAAGGTGATGTTGATAGGTTAATTAATGAAGTTAATAATGATAGCTTTAAAATATTGAAAATTCCAGAACAGGATTATTATAGTGAAAGTATTAATATATACTATTTTGTCATTGCCATTTCATTTATGGTTTTTATGCTTCTAATACTATATGATCTCCTTAATTCCTATAAAAAAATAGCCATAGAAAAGATGCTGGGGTATGATAGCTTTGATATTTTTTCTAAAAGAGTAATTCCTATAATAACTATAGGTTCTATTGTTATGTTTGCAGTTACTGTGTCTCTTTTGATTATTAATTTTAGAACAGTAAACCTATTATTCTGGAGGTTTATTTTTAAGCTTTTTGGAATATATATTTTAATGCTGTTCTTTACTTATGTATTTGTGGGCATTCCTTTTTTGTATGTTCATAAAATAAAAATATCTCATATGCTTAAAAATAAAAAGCCTATAAAAGCAATAATAACGTTTAATAGTGTAATGAGAATTATTTTTACCATAGTATTCTTAGTTTTAATGATAAATTATTATGATAAATATACCGCTCAAGTAAAGAGTTTTAAGGAGTCTTATGGGAATTGGGAGTTTACTAAAGAGTATGCTATAGTTCCAAGCCTTATTACAACTCAAGAGGTGGAGGGAGATCCCTTTACAGAAGAAAATAGAAAAAAGGTAAAAGAGCTATATTTATATTTTAATAATCAGGGAGCAATATATGCCGAATTTGATATTTATTCACCTTTAAACAAAGATAACAGAGCAGATAAGTCTCATTCTTATGAAGATTTCATAGAAGTTAATCCTAATTATTTAGAGAAACATGAAATATTTACTGAAAAAGGCGATAGGGTAAAAATATCTGATGAGGATGAAGAATATATCTTGTTAGTACCTGAAAAGTACCATAAATATGAAAGAGAAATAATAGAATATCATAAATTTATAAAGGATGAAAATAGCCAGGAAGATACTGATGAGCATAGTGAAAATGATTCTACCACATTGGATGAAAAAGACAAGGATAAAGCTTTTATCAGAGAGCAACCCATAAGAATTATTTGGACTTCAACGGGACAGGATTTTTTCTCTTATAGATTGGATATTAATCCCGAAAACAATAACTCTATTGAAGATCCTGTGGTAAGAGTAATAACAAAATCCAATGGGGATCTTGGAGATTATGATAGGGTTTTTGGATTTATGGGAAGTCCAGTAAAAATAAGAATTTTAGATCCAGAGAATCCTGAAGTAGGTATACTCTCAGAAATATATAAGTACTTTGATTCTACCAAATATTTTTTTCCAATAGTGCAGGTATATGAAAGTGTAGAAGACCAAGTTGAAGATATGTATAAAGAAATGACTTATATAATTTTTATATTAGTCCTATTAGGATTAATTATAACAAGTATAATATTACAAAATATCTTTAATTATTTTGAAGAATATAAAATGCATATAGCAATACAGAGGTTTCACGGCTATAAAAAAAGGCATAAATATAAAAGATATTTCTTCATTGTTATATTAAGCTGGGGAATAATAATTCCTTTATCAATGATTATCTCTAGAAATAAAGGGATACTCGAGCTAATAGGTTATTTTATGATTTTTGAAGGGATTGCTTCCTATTTTGTACTTTCCATTGTTGAAAAGAAGAAAATCATTAAGGTTACCAAGGGAGGATAAATGATGTCAATAATTGAACTTGATAGAATTACTAAAAGCTTTGGGGACAAGATAATTTTAGATGAGTTTTCTCTTCAGGTAGAGGAAGGAGAATTTATTTCCTTAACAGGCCCCAGCGGCTCAGGGAAAAGTACATTATTAAATATCATTGGTCTTCTAGAGGATTTTGATGATGGAGAATTAACTATCGATGAAGAAATTAGTGCACCGCCTAATAGTGAAAGGGCTAATAAAATCATAAGAGAAAAAGTATCCTATCTTTTTCAAAATTACGCTTTGGTAGATGAGGAAACTGTGTCCTATAATTTATCTTTAGCTTTAAAGTATGTAAAAGGAAGTAAAAAAGATAAGGCTCAAAAGATGATAGAAGCTTTAAAGACCGTAGGATTAGAGGGCTATGAATTACGAAGATTTTATGAGCTGAGCGGAGGAGAGCAGCAGAGGGTTGCAATTG
>JAEXSY010000316.1 GCA_023440105.1 Bacillota bacterium | reverse complement strand
AACTAGAAAAAAAGAAATATTGGATTTTAAGAAAAGAATCATGCAGAAGGCTAAGAAGTCTCAATTTGATTGTTTATACCTAGAAATCATGGACAAGGAGCTCAGTATAGCTGAAAGCTCTATTAATAATCTAAAAAGAGCAGGCTATAGGGAAGTGATTATGAAGGATATATTTAAGGGAGGCTTCTGTCATCATGATTTCGCTCATCATAATATATTGATTGTAGACCAGGGGAAGGTTAAGATTATTGACTTTGACTACTGTATTCTCGATAGTAATTTACATGATCTTTCAAGTCTTCTGCTCAGAGCAATGAAAAATGGTAGGTGGGAGATTGAAAAGAGTGAGCTCATTTTAAACAGCTATGGGGAAGAAAAGACTATAAGGCAGGAGCAGATTCCAATAATGGCAGCCTTTATGGAATTCCCTCAGGATTATTGGCAGATAGGTATACAGTACTATTGGGAGCAACAGAGCTATGGCGAAGAATTTTTTGTAAATAGATTAAGAAAAATAAAGGAAGATATTCTGGATAAACAAGAGTTTATTGAAGAATTTAGGCTATACAAATTACACGGAGGTAGAGAATGGGTATAAAGGTTGCTGGTGACTTTAACAAATATCTGATGAGCAAGGGTATTGAACTAGCACCTGGTAAAGAGCTAGATAATAAATTACCCGACAGAATAACCTTTGAGGAAGCAGTGGAGCAGCTTCAGCTTCTATTTGAGCTTCATAAAAGGATTAAGGGTTATGAGGGAGATATTGGTAATCATCTGCCGAGCTTAATAGGAGAGCTGATGGAAAGCTATAAGGCCCAGCTAAGACGGTTAAAAAGAGATGTAGCTAATCTAAAATCGGCTGTACCAGTGAATATCTTTGAAAAAGAGCTTAAGAGATATGGAGAAGCCTTAGTGAGTAGAGGGGAGAGAGCCATAGCTCTTGCGTTGTCATCAGACTATACTAAAAAAGTATATAGGAGTATGAATAATAATGAGATTTGCATTGAAACAGCTAGTATTGATAGCTTCTACCAAATAGGAGGGGTTATCTATGTAAAAGCTCTGAATAAATGTGCTTATAATCTTCTGGAATGTGATGTAATTGATTTTATAAATAGATTAAAGAAGCAGAGGGTTATGATGCCTTATGATGTGCTTATAAAAGTCTATGTTGAAGCATCTTATCTAGAGGATAGCAGCTATGATTTTATAAGAGGGATGGTCAACTATCCCTATGAGTGTATTAAGGTCTGTACAAGGTATAGAACCATGAAAAAACCTTGGACACCGGAAAAATATGCCCAGAGCTTAAGGACAGCTATGATAAAAGATGGTGAAGAAATCTAGAAGGAGAGGAAATAGTTTGGAGTCTAGATATGGGGAAGACAGATATTTAGCTAGCTACTGTCTTGATAGTAGGATTTTTGATGAATATGATATTGAAGTAAATGATGTGGTGCCTTTAAGAAATGTTTATATACTCTTTACAAATAGGGGAAAGAAAATTTTTAAAAAACTAGCTTATGGTAAAGAGAGATTGTCTTTTATAGAAATAGCCCTAGATTATGTGAAAAGGAGTTATCCTTATGTTATAGAGTTTGAGAGAAGCTCTTCAGGGGATTGTTTTATTGAACATGAAAAGGAGATATATGTGCTGATTAATGTCATTGAAGGGAGGGAGTGTGAGGTCTATAATCCTGTGGATATAATTGGAGCCTCCAGTGCTTTAGCTAGGCTTCATTCAGCATCTCTGGGCATCGTAGAGAAGTTTCAAAGAGAGTTAATTAGCAAAGAAGAAAATGTATTTTTAGGAAGGCTTGAAGGTAGTTTGAGGAAGGATTTGAATCTTATAGCTGACCTTCAGGGAAGATTGAAGGAATTTATAAGTTATAATGAATTTGATAAGCTTTTTGATTCCTCAGCAGAGGAAATAAGGATGATGCTTTATAAGTGCATAGAGCTATTAGGAAGCAGCGGCTATCAGGAGTTATGCAGTGATAAGGGAGCTGCAGCCCTTTGTCATGGGGATCTAGCTCATCACAACATAATAATCAAAGGTGAGGAGGTATGGTTCTTAGACTTTGATTATTGCACCGTAGATTTAAGAGTTAAGGATATAGCAGATTTTATTGATAAGTCCATTAAGGGCTGTGGCTACGATATGGATAAATGTAGGGATATTATAGAAAATTATAATAAGGTAGCTCCTCTGACTCCTCAGGAAATGAAGGTTCTGTATATTTATCTTATGTATCCAAGAGATTTAATTAGTCTTTTAAGAGGATATTATAATAAAGAGAAGAATTGGGAAGATAGAGTTTTTTTAGATAGGTTTACGAAGAAGCTTCGAAGCAGAGAAGAAAAGGAATTGTTTTTAGAGGAGTTTTTTTCTGAGTATTTAAGCTAATAGAAAATAGGTGTCCGTTTTTGGGCACCTATTTTTCTATATACTATTATAAGCCTTTAAGGTGTTTACAGCGGTCTTGTTCCAGCTGAAGGAAGCAGCTCTGTAAAGCCCCATTTCTATCAATTTGCTTCGACAACTTTTGTCTTCTGAGAGGCTGTAGATGGATTCTCCTAAGGCATCGGTGTCATAGGGGTTTACTAATATAGCACTATCTCCAAGGATTTCAGGGATAGAAGTGGTATTGGAGGCTATTACAGGTGTACCACAGGCCATAGCCTCTAAGGGAGGTAGACCAAAGCCTTCGTAATGGGAAGGGTAAACTAAAAAGAGAGCAGAATTATAAAACATAGGCATATGCTCTAAGGGGATAAAGCCAGGAAATATGATGCAATCAGAAAGTGCAAGCTTCTGTGCTCGTTCCTTATATAACTGATATGATTTCCCTTTTTTGCCTGCAATTACAAGCTTTATGTCCTTTCCTTTTTTATCCACCAGCTTTGAGTATGCTTCTATTAAGCCTAATATATTTTTCCTTGGAGAGAAGCCCCCGACGTATAAAATATAAGGAGTATCAATTTTATAAATGTCTCTGAGTATTTTTTTGCAATAATCCTTATTTAAGGGCTTATAGATTTCTTCAGCAGCTAAATGAGTAACGAAAATCTTGCTCATGGGATAATTAAATTCAAGAGATATATCTTTTTTTGAAAAGTTTGAGACGGTTATAATTCCATCGCAGGAGCTTATAATAGAGCTCATCTCCTCTTGAAAAATTCTAAGGTATTTTTCCCCTACAGTTTCAGGCATGCGGATAGGGATGATATCATGGAGAGTGATTATTTTTTTGCTTGATATATCTAATGGTAGCCCCACTCCATTTTGTGGTACATGATATAATTCTGGGATTTTAAAGTGATTTGATGATAAAGTGCTTACACTATCCCAGAAGTCTGCCTCAGGTTCTTTTGCTATTCTTAATAAGTTAAAATTATCCTTATAAGCTATTATATCCTGGGAGTCAATGGGAGATAGTATGGAGTAATTATTTAAATAATCAATATCATTTAAGCCCTTAAGCAGCTGATAGGTGTAGGTGCCAATACCCGTGCCACGGTACCAGTAGGCGGCTCTACCATCTATTCCTATATTCATACAGAAATCCTTTCTAAATGGTTCCATAGTTTATTATATTAATCCCAATAAATATTGTTAATAAATGTACCTGCACCTTCATATAAATTATATAGGAGGTGGGCAAGATGATGAGAGAATTTGAGATAGAAAGACAATTTAATATTAAAATTGAATCACTTAAACCTAATAAAGGCGTTTATTATCTTAAGACAAATAAGGGTGAAAAATGCCTAAAAAAAATAAACTACGGAGCTCAGAAGCTATTATTTGTATATGGAGCAAAGGAGCACCTCATAAAAAATGGTTATGATAGGATTGACAGATACGACCTTAACATTGATGGAGAGCCATATGCTATAGTTAATGAAGATATATATACTCTTTCAGAGTGGATACAGGGGAGAGAGTGTGACTTTTATAATTCAGAAGAGGTTATAAAGGCCTCTAGAAACTTAGCTGTGCTACATATAGCCTCAAGGGGCTATGAGCCTCCAGAAAATAGCAAGCTTAAAACAGATCTGGGTAGATGGACGCACCTCATGGACAAGAGAGTTAAGGCTCTGGATAAGATGAAGGATATGGTAAGAAAGAAGAATTCCAAGAGCGACTTTGATTTAAGCTATATAAAAGCCATGGAATTTTATAAGAATAAGGGAGCTCTAGCCCTGGAGATTTTAATGAATTCTGATTATAGGGAGCTTTGTGCTATAGCTGAGGAGGAGAAGAGCTTCTGCCATCATGACTACACCTATCATAATATTATTATTGACTCTGAGGAGAAGATTAATGTTATAGATTTTGATTACTCAAAGAGAGAAATAAGGATATTTGATTTAAGTAATTTTATGATTAAGGTGCTAAAGAGAAATCATTGGGATATAAAAATAGCAATAGATATCTTAGAAGCTTACAATGAAACAAGTCCTCTTATAGAAAAGGAATTTAAGGTATTATATGCCTTTTTGCTATTTCCTCAGCGTTTTTGGAGACTGGCTAATCGCTATTACTATAATGAAGTGAACTGGGGACAAAATACTTTTATTAGAAAGCTCGAGGGCCTTATTGAAGAGCAGGAGAATTATGTTGAATTTTTACAGAATTTTAAGGAAGCTTACAATATAAAATAACCTTTTGAACTTAATCCCTTTTAATGAATATACTAGTACAAAATGATAATTAGGAGTAAGCATGTGAATATAGGTGATATAGTTGTAAGAAAATCCTATGAGAAGGATATAGCCTTTAAAATAATTGATATCAAGGAAACGGAAAAAGGTAATGTATACATTCTAAAAGGTATAAATATAAGGATCATTGCTGATGCTGTAGAAGGGGACCTGGAAGGGGTTAATCAGGGCTATAATGGTGAAAAGGATAAGGTGTTTAATTCCCGGGTAAATGAAAATATTAAAAAAGTAATTGATGGGCGTATTGATATAAAGAGGTATAAGCGAAGCCCAAAAATTACACCAACAAAAGACCTGGTCTTCGGAAGACCGGGAAAGATACTTCATATTGATGGAGATGAAAATTACTTAGAAGCCTGCCTAAAAGCCTACAAGCAGCTGTCCTTAAATGCAGCAGGGTATGTAATACCAGAGAGAGAACAGCCCCAAAAAGTTCTTGAGCTGGTGAAGGAGCTGAAGCCTGATATCATTGTTTTAACGGGCCATGATGGTATGCAGAAGGATACAAGAGAATTTCTCGATATTAATAATTATAGGAATTCAAAATATTTTATTGAGGCAGTAAATGTTCTAAGAAATTATAATTCTAGCTATGATGAGTTGGTTATTTTTGCAGGAGCGTGTCAATCCTGCTATGAAAGAATATTAGATGCCGGTGCCAACTTTGCTAGCTCACCCAATAGGGTGTTAATCCACTGCTTAGACCCTGTGTTTATTTGTGAAAAGATTGCTTACACAAATATAGATAAGATAGTAGATATTACGGAGGCTTTAGAGAATACTATTACAGGTATTAAGGGGATAGGAGGACTTCAAACCCGTGGTAAATATAGAGAAGGCTACCCCAAGTCATCATATATATAATATCTTAATAAAAGAAATCGGCTTTTCCGATTTCTTTTATTTATGGTTAAAGAGAAAGCTGTTAGTTTATTATTAAGGTATAAGAAGGAATTAAAAGGTTAATAATAGAAAATGATGAATGTGTGGAATGTTAACAAAACATTAACATTGACAAGGTGATATAGAAGTGCTAAAATTAAAAGTTTATTTGACATAATCAAGTAATCATAGTATAATATATAATGTAGAAAGAGGGTGTTAGCATGGAAAAAGGCAAAACTATAACCGCCATTAAGAAAGATATAGCTACACATATAGGTGAAAGAGTTATTTTGAAAGCTAATGGTGGAAGAAGAAAGGTATACGTTAATGAAGGTGTACTTGAAAGCGTTTATCCCAGCATATTTGTAATCAGGTTAGATAATGACACCCAGAGGACAGTGACATATAGTTATTCAGATGTGCTAACTAATACAGTTCAAATATCATTTGGTAGTATATAAGCTTCTGAAAACACAACCGCATCAGATTATGATGCGGTTGTGCTTTGTTATAGATCAATTCATAAATATAATTTAATAATTCTATAATAATTTTGAGAATAAAAAAA
>JAEXSY010000397.1 GCA_023440105.1 Bacillota bacterium | reverse complement strand
TTTACGAATCTGCCTTTCAAGCTTGGCCCCTAAGAAACCTACAAAAAATGCTGGAAGCACAGAGCCCTGATAACCAGCCACAGGAATAAAACCAAAGAACATCAGTGGCTCTGCAGCTCCTGAGCCTACAGCATAAGCATTAGGAAGAGCTGGGTTAACAAGCATAAGACCAAGAACTATACCTAGTATAGGACTGCCACCAAAAACCTTAAAGGCTGACCAAGCAACAAGAGCTGGTAGAAAGGCAAAGGCCGTATCCGTAACAATCTGAGTAAAGGTTATAAAATTTGTTGGAAGATCTGCAGCAGTATAACCAAATAAGTCTAAAACAGCATCTTGAGTTAAAAGTCCTCGAATTCCCATAAACAATCCCGTTGCAACTAAGGCTGGGATAATTGGAACAAATACATCACCTAAGGAACGAACGGCTCTTTGAAGTGCATTTCCTTCCTTCTTCCCATGCTCCTTGACCTCACTCTTAGAGCTACCCTGGAGACCTAACCCCTCCATGGCTTCATATACCCTGTTTACAGTACCGGTTCCAAATATAATTTGATACTGACCGGAGTTGAAGAAAACACCTTTTACCTTGTCTATGTTTTCAATAGCCTCTGTGTTCACCTTACTCTTATCGTTTACAACGATTCTAAGCCTGGTAGCACAGTGAGCAAAGGAATCAATGTTTTCCTCTCCGCCAACAGCCTGCAGGATATCCTTTGAGATCTCTTCATAAGACTTTACCATAAACGTCACTCCTTTATAATTTTATAATCACCTTGTGGAACCGGTTCCATTAATATTAAAAATTTAACCGATTAATAAAAACCGGTTCCATATTATCCTAATTTTATACTATTCACTATTTTCTGTCAACACTTTCTCCTTCGATTATTTTATATTTTGATACTATCACTGGAGGGATGTTTTCATCTTTGATTAGCTTTATTATTCCCTTGGCGGCAGATTGTCCTGCTTCCTTAAAATAAAGCTTTACAGTGGTTAGGGTAGGATGTATTATTGTCGTGACCTCATAGCCTCCAAAGCCTGTTATAGATAACTTTGAAGGAACTTTCACTTTTAAAAGATTAGCTGCCTTCAAGGTTCCCATAGCAATATTATCCGTGGCGCAGGCTATGATAGAGGGCTTATAACCTTTTATTATCTCTAAAGCCTCAGTTAATGCTGCTTCCATTTTAAAGCCTGTCTCATAATATCTCACTTCACAGCCCTGAAGCTCCTCCATTGCCTTTTTGAACCCTTCTTTTCTCTTTATACCTACGGAAACATCTTTTTCAGTAACACCTAAGTAAGCAATCCTTCTATGGCCCTTTGATAATATATATTTTCCCATATCATAAGCAGCAGTATAGTCATCATGGATAACACTATGAATACTATCCTCCTCCTGTCCCATGATTATTACAGGAATATTTATCTCTTTGAAGGCTTCCAAATGAGCAGGTGTAACCTCTGTGGCTAGGAGAATTATCCCCGCAGCCTTCTGCTTAGCTAGGGTATAAATGCTTTCTATTTCACGTTCTATAGTCTGACTGGTATTAGATATAAGCAGCTGATAATTCACAGCTCTTAGCTCCTCATCTATTCCAATAAGTATCTGAGAAGCTGCAAAAGAATCAAGACGTGGAACTATTGCTCCAACAATATTTGTTTTTTTAGCCTTTAAGCTCTGAGCAAAGGCATTGGGAGTATATCCTGTTTCTTTAATAATCCTATCCAGCTTAAGTCTTGTCTCCTCTCCCACCACTCCACCGTTGAGATACCTAGACACAGTACTTTTTGCAACCCCGGCTAACCGGGCTATATCGCTTATAGTAATCATACAATCATTCATCTCCAGCTTATGTTATTTATCTTAAGTATAAGATATCTTTTAATTTTAGTATAGAATATTATTCCATAACTTAACTAATATAATGCAAGAAATTAAAAAACAGAGCACTGAGGTAGTATCTCAATGCTCTATTTTTATTTTAATCTTGAATCCACTAGAATAATCTTTTTTAGTCTAATTAGAAAGATTGAAAAAGCCTTCAATCCCTTCAGCAGCCAGAGTTTCATCTCTTCCTTCAGCACTTAAAGCTACAACTGCTCCTTGAGGTACATTTAATGCCAACACATTGATAAAGCTTTTAGCATTAGCCTTTTTACCATTATACTCAATGGTAATCTCACTATCATAGCTCATAGCCTTTTTTACCATTAAGGATGCTAAGGCTGCCCTTAAACCCTTATTATCTAAAACTCTTATTTCTCTTAAAACCATAAATTTATCACCTTATATATTCAATCAATATCTATTTATTTAGATACTATTTCCTTTGTATCCCTAGCAATCATCATTTCTTCATCGGTAGGAATCACATAAATTTTAACCTTTGATTTATCAGTGCTGATTTCAGCTATAGCACCTCGTGTTTTATTCCTTTCACTATCTAACTCAATTCCTAGGAACTCAAGTCCCTTGCAGATTTCTTCTCTCATCTCAATAGAGTTTTCTCCTACTCCTGCAGTGAACACAAGGCAGTCTACTCCTCCCATAGAAGCAGCATAGGCCCCTATGTACTGTCTAACTCTGTAGCAGAATAAATCTAAGGCAAGCTTGGCTCTCTTATTTCCACCTTCTGCAGCTATTTGTATATCTCTAAAATCGCTGCTAACTCCTGAAATCCCTAAAACTCCTGATTTTTTATTCAGGATATTTAAGGCTTCATCAGCAGATATCTTCAGTTCTTTTACCATGAATGATACTATTGCAGGATCGAGATTACCACTTCTTGTACCCATGGCTAGTCCTTCTAATGGGGTAAATCCCATGGTGGTATCTACAGATATACCATTCTTAACTGCTGTAACACTGCACCCATTTCCTAAGTGACAGGTGATTATTTTTAAATCCTTTATATCTCTTCCCATAGCTTCCGCTGCCTTATTGGAAACATATTTATGAGAGGTTCCGTGGAAGCCATACTTTCTAATTCCATACTCGGTATAGTATTCATAAGGAAGAGCATAAAGATAAGCTTCCTCAGGCATAGTTTGATGGAAGGCTGTATCAAAAACAGCTGTCATTGGAGTATCCGGCATTAGCTCCTGACAAGCCTTTATTCCTATTATATTTGGAGGATTGTGCAGTGGAGCAAGCTTAATGCATTCCTCTAAGGACTTCATAACCTCATCATCAATGAGGACAGAATGTGCATACTTTTCTCCTCCATGAACAACCCTGTGGCCTACTGCTGAAATCTCGTCCATAGATTTAATAACACCATGAGCTTCATCTACTAGGGCCTTCAACACCAATTCAATGGCTGCCTTATGGTCCTCCATAGGCTGCTCAATTACATACTTTTCTTTTCCTGGAGTCTTTTGAGTTAAGATTGAGCCTTCAATCCCTATTCTTTCTACTAGGCCCTTGGTTAAGACTTCTTCATTTTGCATATTGATAAGCTGATACTTTAAAGATGAGCTTCCACAATTAATTACAAGAATCTTCATTAATAAAACACTTCCTTAATATATGATTGGTTTACACGTATTGTGCCTGCAACGCTGTAAGTGCAACTACCTTTACTATATCCTCAGCAGAACAGCCCCTGGATAAGTCATTTATTGGTTTTGCAAAGCCCTGGCATATAGGTCCTATGGCCTCGGCATTAGCAAATCTCTGTACGAGCTTATAGCCGATATTACCAGACTGTAAATCCGGGAATACTAAAACATTAGCCTTTCCTGCTACAGGACTACTCGGTGCTTTTTGGGAAGCAACCTTTTGGACTATTGCAGCATCTAACTGAAGCTCCCCATCTATGGCGAGGTCAGGTCTTTGATTCTTTGCAATTTCCACAGCACTTCTCACCTTATCTACAAGCTCATGGCTGGCACTGCCCATAGTGGAAAAGGATAAAGCTGCTACCTTTGGATCCATACCAAATACATTTTTTGCTGTATCTGCAGTTGCCATAGCTATGGAAGCTAACTCCTCTTTATTAGGATTTGGATTAACAGCACAGTCAGAGAATAAAAGCATTCCCTGATCACCATAAGTAGAATCAGGCAGAAGCATTACAAAAAAGCTTGAAACTACAGAAACTCCAGGAGCAGTTTTTATTATTTGTAGTCCTGGTCTCAATAAATCACCTGTAGTATGAATTGCTCCAGAAACCATACCATCGGCATCTCCAAGCTTTACCATCATAGTTCCAAAGTATAATGGGTCTCTAACTATTTTATCTGCCTTCTCAAGGGTCATCCCTTTATTTTTTCTTAATTCATAAAAGGCATTAGCATAAACCTCTGTCTTAGGGCTCTTCTCAGGGTCAACAATTTCTATCCCTTCTATATTTGCATTAAATCTTTTAGCATTGGCTTTAACTACTTCTTCATTGCCCACTAATATAACTTCTGCCAGGCCCTGTTCCTTAATTTTTCCTGCAGCCACGAGATTTCTTTCTTCTTCTCCTTCAGGTAGTACAATCCTCTTTATGTCTTTTTTTACAGCTTCATAAACCTTACTTATAAACTCCATTTTTTTCTCTCCTTTATATTTAAAAATAACAATAAAATAATCAATAGAAAGTCCTTAATCTACCCATTTAATAGATTAAGGACCATTGTATATAAGTTTATATATGAGAATCTCTAATCTATTAAGAAATTCTTCTAGCTAGTGTAATTATGTTATATATTAAATTTTCTTTTTACAACTTTGAAAAGCTCACCCAAAAATAATGGTATCAAGGCGAACACAATCACCATTTCAGCATCAAATAGATTTAGCGGAACAGTTTGGAAAATAGATCTCATAAATGGAACATAGATTACTATTCCTAATAGGAAGAAGCAAAGTATAGTTGCATATATAAGAGTCTTGTTGCTGAAGATTCCCATCTTAAATATGGAGTCTCTCTCAGATCTACTGGAGTGAGATCTAAGAACCTCAGCAAGAATCAGTGTAACGAAGGCATAGGTTCTTGCATGGTCTATATCACCAGGGAACTTCTTTAATGCCCATATATATATACCAAGTACAGCACCAACCAAGGATATACTCTGAACAGCTATTCCTATAAGCATAGATTTATCAAGAATAGGCTCATCAGCCTTTCTTGGCTTCTGATTCATAATATCAGACTCTCCCTTTTCAGTACCTAAGGCAAGGGCTGGGAAGCTGTCTGTCACTAAGTTAAGCCATAAAAGCTGTATAGGAAGAAGCGGTGTAGGTATATTCATAAGCAGAGCCAAAAATACAATGAGTATTTCACCAACATTACAGGATAAGAGGAAGAATACAAACTTTCTTATATTGCTGTATATAACCCTTCCTTCTTCAACAGCATGGACAATACTTGCAAAGTTATCATCGGTTAATATCATATCCGCAGTCCCCTTGGCTACGTCCGTTCCGGTGATACCCATGGCAACACCGATGTCAGCCTTCTTAAGAGCCATGGCATCATTAACCCCATCACCAGTCATTGAAGCAATATGACCATTCTTTCTTAAGGTCTCTACGATACGAACTTTATTTTCAGGAGAAACTCTGGCATAAACACTGGTGGTTTCAACTACCTTTGCAAATTCTTCATCAGATAGAGCATCGATTTCGTTTCCGGATAAAACCCCATCTCCTTCTTCCATAAGATGAAGATCCTTTGCTATAGCAACAGCCGTATCCCTGTGGTCACCGGTAATCATCACAGGCTTTATACCAGCCTGCTTACAGGTGATTATAGCATCCTTAGCCTCAGGTCTTGCTGGGTCAATCATTCCCATAAGGCCTATAAATATCATGTCTTTTTCCACTGCTTCTGAGGTTATCGTTTCAGGAAGAGCGGAATACTCACGATAGGCACAGGCAAGAACTCTCAAGGCATCATGAGCAAAGCTGCTGTTAGCCTTTGTTATCTCCTGTCTCATTTCTTTTGTAAGTGCTACAGCCTCTCCATTAACAAGTATCCTTGAGCATCTGTCAAGAACTATATCTGGTGCTCCCTTAGTGAAGGATACTATTCCATCTGCAAAACCCTCGTGGAAGGTAGACATCATCTTTCTTTCAGAATCAAAGGGAAGCTCTTCAATACGAGGATATTGAACATTCATTTCCTCTCTAGAGTATCCTGCCTTTAAGCCTGCTACCGTAAAAGCTCCTTCTGTAGGATCACCTAGTATGCCCCAGGAACCATCTTCCTTCTTTTCAACCCTGGCATCGTTACAGAGAACACCAGCAGGAAGGAATACCTTAAGCTCTTCATAATCCTCAGGATTTATTGTTTTCCCTTCGGCTCTGAACTCTCCAGCTGGGTCATAGCCCTGTCCTGTTACCTCAAAGAAATTACCATAGGTATATATTTTTTTAACAGTCATTTCATTCTGAGTTAAGGTACCAGTTTTATCAGAACAGATCACATCAACACAACCTAAGGTTTCAACGGCTAATAATCTTCTAATTATTGCATTTCTGCTAACCATCCTTTTCATACCAAGAGCTAGTACTATTGTAACCACCGCAGCAAGTCCTTCAGGAATAGCAGCAACAGCAAGGCTTACAGCAGTCATAAACATTTCCAGAGGCTCTTCTCCTCTTAAAAGACCAACTATAAACACTAATACACAAACAACAATACAGATTATACCTAGCCACTTTCCAAGCTGATTCAGCTTATTCTGAAGCGGGGTATTTTCATTGTCGATTTCCTGAATCTTATCGGCTATCTTACCCATCTCAGTGTTTCCGCCGGTTTCCACTACTATAGCTTTACCGCGTCCATAGGTAACCACAGTGCTCATATAAGCCATATTGATTCTGTCACCTATTCCCACTTCTCCCTTAAGGTTAGCTGAAGCATATTTTTCAGCAGGTACGGATTCTCCAGTAAGTGATGCCTCTTCTATTTTTAAATTAGAGCTTTCAATTATTCTTGCATCGGCAGGTATAAGATCTCCAGCTTCAAAAACAATAATATCACCAGGTACAAGATTCCTGGAAGGAACTATTTCAATTTTTCCATTTCTTAGAGCCTTTGCATTAGGTGCAGACATCTTTTGGAGAGCTTCTAAAGCCTTCTCTGCTTTGCCTTCCTGCAAAACTCCCAAAAATGCATTAACCACAACTATAGCTATAATTACTACTGCATCAACACCTTCACCCACAGCAAAGGATACTATGCTAGCGACAATCAATATAATTGTCATGAAGTCATTGAGCTGATTAAAAATCTTCTGAAATATTGTTTCCTTTTCCTTTTCTTTCAGCTCATTATGTCCATATTTCGTCAATCGTTCTTCTACTTCTAATGTGGAGAGTCCCTTAGAAGGATCAACCTTCAGCTCTTCTGATACAGTGTCAGCATCACTGTTATACCAAACTTGTCCCACTACAATATTCACCTCGTTTTTAATAAGCCTCATTTTGCTAATATAATTATATATAATTCAACGACAAAAATAAATATAATAGTAAAAAAAATGGCAATTGTAATTCAAATACTTTTAATATTTGTACTTATTAACTAACATAAATTCTGCAACAAGACTTATTAAATAAGTATTGTTGCAGATTAGCTCTAAATATAAAGGTATATTAGTTTATCATTTCCTTCAGATCTTCACTTATTATAAGTTCTGCTTCTGTAGCAGCTCTTACTTCCTCTACAGTAAATTCAGGGTTGATATCAGTTAATATAAGTCCATCAGCCCTAACCTTAATAACCCCCATCTCAGTGACGATTAGGTCTACGGCTCCAGCTGCCGTAAGGGGGAGTGTGCATTCCTTAAGTATTTTAGGGCTTCCCTTTGCCGTATGCTCCATGGCAACTATCACCTTCTCTGCACCACTGAGAAGATCCATAGCTCCTCCCAAACCTCGAACCATCTTTCCTGGTATCATATAATTAGCTATATT
>JAEXSY010000297.1 GCA_023440105.1 Bacillota bacterium | reverse complement strand
CTATAGCTCTAGCTAATGAAATTCTCTGCTGCTCTCCACCAGATAGCTCATGAGGGAATACCTTATATTTATCTGATAATCCTACTAAAGATAGTACCGTAGGCACTCTTTTTCTTATTTCTCTGCTTGAAGCCCCTACGACTCTCATAGCAAAAGCAACATTTTCATAGACACTGAGATTAGGTATTAATCTAAAGTCTTGAAATACCATTCCTACCTTTCTTCTATAGTAGGGAATTTGACCTCTTTTTAATGTAGAAAGGTCAATACCGTTATTCATTATAGTTCCAGAGGTTGGATCCACCTCTTTTAAAAGCATTTTAATAAAGGTAGATTTACCTGCCCCACTAGGTCCTACCAAGAAAACAAATTCTCCTCGCTCAATCTTAACACTTACATTTTTAAGAGCGTGGACGTTATTGTTATATATCTTACTCACATTCTTGAATTCAATCATCCTGACAACCCCTTACCTAAATTCACATGATTTTAAACACACAGATATTATAACATAATAATTTACTCTGTAAAATTTCTAATTTGTCAAAAAAAAATTAAAATTGAGACCTCTGTTGCCAGAATCAATGTAAATACTGGTAAAAATCTATAAGCTATTGTTAAATTATCGATATTAACCCCAATTTTAACAATTTATTAATACATAGTTAAAACAAAATTAATCAAATATTTACAATCAGCTCAAGGACTTGAACCCTTCTCCCAGAACTTCATATGCTTCATTGATAGTAATAAACGCCTTAGGATCGATTTCTCTTATCCATCCCTTTACTTTAATAAACTCAGCCCTACCTAAAACAGTATATACGAGCTTAGTATCTTTTCTGGTATAACCGCCCTTGCCTTCAAATATAGTACATCCTCTATCGAGATTCTTAATTATGTAACTTGATATTTCCTCCCATTTTTCACTGATTATTATTATTTCCTTCACGGAATTAAATCCATCAATTATCCTGTCTATAACTAGACCATTCATTATTACAGCTAACAAAGCATACATTCCCACATCTATTCCAAAGGTGGCTGCTCCCATCACAGTAATGATAAAGTCCACCATCAGAAGAGACTTTCCTATATCAATGTCAAAATATTTATTTAAAATCTTCGCAACTATATCTGTCCCTCCAGTTGAAGCGTTAGCATTGAATACCAAAGCCATACCCAAGGCTGCTATCAATGTACCAAATATCACGGCCAATATCAAATCATCTGTAAGAGCCTTTGGCGCCAGAAAATTCTCCGTAAGCCACATTAACAAAGATAATCCTAAGGAAGCATAAATACTTTTACCTCCAAATGCTCCTCCTATGAATATAAACCCTACAACAAAAAGCACCAAATTCATCAGAAACACTAGCACACTGGTTTCAAGAAATGGAAAATAGTTATTAATTACAATAGCTAATCCAGACACTCCCCCCGCTGCTATGTTATTAGGTATAAAAAAATACTCCAAAGCTATAGTTAACAAAATTATTCCAAGAGTAATAAATATTGTATCCTTCAATTTAATTTTCATATTAACCTCCTTGCTTTTCTACTCAATACAAATATAGAGGTCAAAAGACCTCTAATGTAATTATAGTTTTTACTATTCCAAAAAGCTATATTCTTATTCAACTACTCTAAGTCTGATGCTACTTAATATTATTAAACCCTTCTCCCATAACCTCATGAGCCTCATGAACAGTAACAAAAGCCTTTGGATCGATTTCCTTAACATACTTCTTAAGTCTTATTAACTCTCTATTTTCAAGAACACAATAAATAACCTTAGTATCCCTTCCTGTATAGCCACCTTCACCTCTAAGGAGGGTGCAGCCTCTATCAATATCCTCATTTATGTACCTCTTAATATCTGGGAGTCTTTCACTCATTATCATAACTTCCTTACAGGAACTCAATCCTGAAACCACTCTATTGATTACTATTCCATTAAGTACTACAGCAACTACAGAATAAAGACCTCGATTTATTCCAAAGGTTATAGCTCCGGCTATAACTACGCATAAATCCACCAGCTGCATAGATGTTCCAAGGTTAATTCCAAGGAATTTATTAAGAATCTTAGCAATTATATCCGTACCACCGCTGGAAGCATTTTGAGAAAAAATAATCGCCAGTCCGCAGCCTAAGAGTGCTGAACCAATTACTGTTGTAAGCATCAAATCCTCAGTAATTGCCGCCGGGCTTAGAAATTCCTCTATAAACCACATAGTAACAGATAAACCAAAGGCTCCATAGAGGGTTTTAGCTCCAAAAGCCTTACCTAAAAAAGCAAAGCCTACAACAAATAATATTGAATTTAATAATATCATATTAATTCCAGTAGTGAGCACCGGTATATAATTATTTATTACCAGGGAAATACCTGTGACTCCTCCTGTTGTAAGATTGTTTGGCAGAAAGAAATATTCTGCGGAAATAGCAATGAGTATAAACCCTATTGTTATAACTAAATATTCTTTAATTGTACTTTTCATTTGTTATCTACCCCTTATATCTATGATAGGCTATTGCCCTTTAATTTATCCTATGCAGTAAAAAAATCGCCGAAGCGATTTAGTTTAGTCCAATACTTATACGAAGTGCTCTATCCACCTTTTCCATATCACTGTCCGTCATATGTCCAATCTTTTCCTTAAGTCGCTTTTTATCTAGAGTTCTGACCTGCTCTAATAGTACTACTGAATCCTTGTTAAGCCCGTACTCCTCGGAAGATATTTCCACATGAGTAGGAAGCTTAGCTTTATTTATTTGAGAGGTAATAGCTGCCACAATCACTGTGGGGCTATACTTATTACCTATATCATTTTGAATAATTATTACAGGCCTAATCCCCCCCTGCTCCGAACCTATTACAGGACTCAGATCAGCATAAAATATGTCTCCTCTTTTAACTAACATCGTCGTCATCTGACATATCACTCTCCGAAAGCCATGCTTCATATTCTATTATTTCCTGAAGGTCACAGGCAGCGCTACATTCGCAAAGAAACAAATTAAGCTCACCCATCTCCTCATAGCTCTGTTTGAGCTGCATAACATATTCAGCATTATTTTTATCCTCATTATATAATATTAAGGATTGCTCATTTAATTGATTATTATTTTTATTTTTTTTCTTTCCCTGGGTAATGGATTCTTGCAATTCCTTTGAATATGACATTATTCCACCATACCTCCTATGTTTACGCAGTAAAGAGCGATATGTACACTAAAATTATAGTGCAATATATGTCACGGTGTCAAAGGTTTTGTCTTATATATAATTTCTTATTTTTACTGTTTTCCCATCTTTTATATAAACTCTGGGAACTCTACTACCTATCATGCATAACACCTCATAGTTTATTGTACCTAAGTGTTCTGCCATATCATCTGCATTGAAATGAACTCCTTTATCTTCTCCTAAAAGAATCACCTCATCTCCTACCTTTAGGGAAGGTACCTCTGTAATATCCAGCATACATTGATCCATACAAATTCTACCAACTACTGGCACAAGCTTCCCCCCTGCAATAGCCATCGCTTTATTTGTTAGTAATCTTGTATAACCATCGGCATATCCTAAAGGAAGAGTGGCTATTATACTTTTTCTTTCTGTCTTAAAAGTTCTTCCATAGCTAATAAACATATCCTTTTCTAAGGTCTTTATATGGACTATTTTTGCTTTTAGTGTGAGTACTGGCTTTAAATCTAAAACCTCACGGTTAACCTCTTTTGAAGGCAGATATCCATATAAGATAATTCCAGGCCTAACCTCCTGAAAATGAGTATCAGGAAGATCTATTATAGCAGCACTATTTGCTATGTGAAGAATTCTAGGATTAATCCCCTTTTCCTTCAGCTTTTTAGTAAAGCTTAAAAATTTCTGCAACTGCTCTTTAGTGTAGCTTTTATCCTCTTCATCAGCACTGGAAAAGTGAGAAAAAATACCCATTATACTCACATTAGGAAGCTTTGAGATTGCAAGAATTTCTCCAATACACTCCTCTTCTGGCAAAAAACCTATCCGCCCCATTCCTGTGTCCAGAGCAATATGTACCTTAACTTTTTTATTCTGCTTCTGTGCTTCTTTTGAAAGCTCCTTTGCATATTCATATGAAAAGACTGTCTGCTGTATATCATAGGCTACTAGCTCTTCAGCATATTCTAAGGGGGTGTGCCCCAATATCATTATTGGAGCTTTAATTCCTTCCATCCTTAGCTCTAGCGCCTCAGTAATTACAGCCACAGCAAGACTGGTTGCTCCATTTTCTAGAAGCACCGGTGCTACATCTACAGCACCATGGCCATAAGCATCAGCCTTAACTACCGCCATTACCTCTTCACTTTTCGAAGCCTTCTTTATTTCTCTCATGTTATGACCTAGAGCATCGAGATTGATTTCAGCCCAAACATATCTCATTTTTTCCATTTATTCTTCCTCCTGTACTACAAACCTTATATCATCAGTAATTAAATAAAGCCTCATCTAAATCTTTTTCAAACTGAAAGTTACTGTAAATAATTTCGGCCTTTAATTCACCTTTGTAATCATATATGCTAAGCTTTTCTGGTGCTCTAGACCCGGTGCTTATCATCAATATACCTTTATCAAGATTTTTATTTCCTTGTGGTATATATAATTCTACAAATAGGTAATTTTTTCCTTCTTTATTTATGGAATATTTTTCCATATATTCATTAGTATACATTAGCTCAATGAAATTCTTCAAAAAAGCCCACTTATAAAATTCATCAAAGGTGCTTTTAAGCTCATAGCTCCTACCATTATCCAGGTCATTTACTAGAATTTTATTACCTTTATATGTGTATATCCTGTTATTTTCTAAGGTAAGCCTATAGCCCTTTGATTTATGATAAAGAAGAGAAGCCTTCTCTGAAAATACACCTTTCTTATTATAAATTCTGTATTCTAAATCAGTACTATAACAATCAATAAATCGGAGATAATCCAAAAACTCCTGTGACGCCTCTTCCTTATTAGTTCTATTGTATAGATAAAACATTAAGGCTCCTGCAGCTAGCACAAGAATTAAAACTACTACCGTTATTCTACTCTTCGTATAACTCACCCCTAAAAATATTTCTATATACTAATATTCTTTAGGGTATGAATTTATACCATCTATGCTATAAAAGCCTCTGTATAGCTTTTATACTGCAGGGTATCTCCTCTATAAGCCTCTCAGCATTAACTGAGTACCTATCCTCTGAAAGACTGTCACCAGTATAGCCATGAATATAAGCGCTGAAACAAGCACACTGCAAGGCTCTTAAGCCCTGTGCAGAAAAAGCAGCTATTATACCAGTGAGGCTATCTCCCATTCCTCCTGATGCCATGGCACTGCTTCCCGTAGGATTAACATGTACCTCTATACCATCTGTGATAACGGTATTATAACCCTTTAATAATACTACCACATTATTATCCCTTGCAAACTCTTTAGCAACCTTAATTCGATTATCATTTATAAAGTCTATACTCAGCCCTGTAAGACGAGACATTTCTCCAGGGTGGGGTGTTATAATTATCCTTAAGCCAGAAGAAGTTTTTAAAAGAGCTTTATTTTCTGCAAGTACATTTATTCCATCAGCATCAATTATTACCGTACCTTCTCTCTTAGTCATAACCAGCTTTAGAAGTTCTAGGGTTCTTTTATCATTACCGAGACCAGGTCCTATAGCTATAACCTCATGAGCTTCAATGATTTTCTTTAGCTCCTCTGGAGAATTAAAACCATAGGTCATTGCTTCTGCCAGCTTTGATGAAAGAACATCCTGAATTTCTCTAGGGCAGGCTACTGTTATAAGTCCCGCTCCACTCATTATGCAGGCCTTAGCAGCAAGATAAGCAGCTCCTGTAAATCCTATGCTTCCAGCTATTATCAAAACTCTTCCATAGATACCTTTATGTCCAGTTTGTTCTCGCTTAGGAATCATATTTTTTATATCCTTCAGTGAAATTATATACTCCTTATCATGATAAATATCTACAATCTCTTTGGGAATTCCTATTTCCTCGATATGTACTTCTCCAGTATACTTTTTTGCCTTATAATTTAAAAAGCCTTTCTTATATAAAGTAAAGGTTATTGTCTTATTCGCCTTTATGCAGTTGCCCATAATATTACCTGTATCACTATCCATGCCGGAAGGAACGTCTACAGCTATTATATTTTTACTATTTTCATTAATAACAGCAATACAGCTTACATATAGCTCTTCAAGATTTCTTGATATCCCTGTTCCAAATATAGCATCTATAGCAGCATCGCTCTTAAGGAGTGAATCCTTAAGTATAGATAAATCATCTATATTGGAAATAGGTTTAATTTTAACTCCTAGATTTAGAAGGAGATCATAATTGCACTTACAATCCTCTGACATTCTTCCATTCCCTATCTGAAATACATCCACCTTTTTACCTAAAGCCTTAAGCTGCCTAGCTATAGCTAATCCATCTCCACCATTATTCCCTCTTCCACATACTACAGTATAATATCTGCAATTCTCCTCAGCGATATGCTTAAGCACCTTTAAAGCCGCATTTTCCATGAGTAATAATCCAGGATATCTTAATATATCTATACAATATTTATCAATACTTCTTACGATTTTATTACTTCCTATCTTCAATTATTTATCCCTCCAATACAATAAAAGCTATAGCATTATCCTTACTATGAGAAATTGACAGATGAATATTATTAACACCCTTCAAAGAGCAGATTTTTTCAGCACCGCCAGTTACCTTTATATAAGGCTTACCTAGTGAATCCTTATATATCTCTATATCCTTAAGGCTAAAGCCTCTAATTCCAGTGCCTAATGCCTTTCCCATGGCTTCCTTAGCGGCGAAATAGCCAGCTAGGCTCTCTAAACGCCTTCCCTCCCCAGCCGTTCTTATTTCCTCCTGGGTAAAAATCTTTTCTAATAATCCGGAAGTTCTTTTAATAGCCTTTTCAATCCTAGGAATTTCTATAATATCAGTACCTATACCTATTATCATATAAATCTCCATTTCTTTAGCTCTTTACTATAATTAAATAATAATAAAAGATTCCAATAAAATCTATAGTTACAAAAAGAACATATATTTTTTATCTACAAATATTAACCTCCCATCTTCCTCAAGATGGGAGGTTAATATTATGTTTATTCCCTGCTCCATTATATGTTCTTTATAATTAGCTAAACATTAATTCGTAGCTATCTCACAAAACCCTCTATCAAAATCCTGGATATAATCATCTACAAACTCTCCTATTACATCTATTAAATGTATCGGTGAAACAATGTTGGTATATAATAAATTTAGCAATTCATAAACCTTGTGAGGTTGAGGACTTATAGTTTCTACAGCATCCCTTTCTATAGATATTATCTCTTCCCCCTCATAATCAACCCTTTCTACTTCAATACCGTAGGCCTGAACACCATGGGCAATCCCTCTTACCACTCTATAATAGTATACAGATCTTCTACTTCCATAGCTTATAGAAGTATTTAAACTTTTTATTACCTTCATTTTGTTCCCCTCCATTTTTTTCACATATAGCGAACAAATCTTTCTCCTAAGGATTATATTAACATTTTGAATATAAAATGTGTGTCAGTTAACGCCTAACATTATTAAAAATATTCTTACTATTATGACATCTTCGCCCTTCTATTGTTAATTATTTTATGTTAAATAAGAATCATTCTTTATTAGGAAGATTTAAGAAGATGGATAGTGTCGAATTGATTCTTTTAATGTACAAAATGAACTCATAAAAAAAGTTAATAAATGTTATTTTTTAAACATTATGAAAATATATATGCTGGACTTAAAACAATATTATCTTATATTATAAAATAACAAAGCAGCTATGCTTTTAAATCATAGCTGCTTTGCTCTCACCCATTTTTTATTGACCATAGTTGTAAGTGTATACGTTACCACACCCTGTTATCATTATAATAAATAAAGCTATAAAAATCAAGAATATTTCATCATTTTTTGCACATATTTTTAACTATTTTTTAGCTATTTTAAATTAATTCCTTTTGTTTTTCGATTTTTTTCTACATTTGCTTTCTTGATCATTATCTGTGCAGAAAAGGATTAATTATCAACATATAAAATAATCTTGAATTTTCAATCTATGTTATCTAAATAACCTTTACTTTAAATATAGCATGTGTATAATAATTATAGAATAAACTATAGTTATTGAATAATATTAATGATTAGATTAGTTTTAATTCAATTTCATTATTTTCATAATATTATTTATATACCAGCTATATATTAGGAGGATTTTTTTTATGGAAGAATGCAAAAGGATTATTGTTATAGGGAATGGAGCAGCAGGCTTGAACGCTGTAAAGTCTATTAGAAATAGTGATAAAGAAACACCTATATTAATGATTTCTAAAGAAGAATACAGAACCTATTATAGACCTCAGCTTTCATCACTTATTGTGAAAGACATGCAGGAAAAGAGATTTTATGTACAATCATCAGAGTGGTATCAAGAAAATAACATAGATGAGCTTCTAGGAGTAGAAGTTAAAGCTATAAACCCTAATGAAAAGAAGGTTATTCTAAGCTCTAAGGAAGAGATAAATTATTCTAAGCTAATATTAGCAACAGGAAGCTATAATTTCATCCCCCCTATAAAAGCCGGAAATACTATTCTTACCTCGGATAATTATAGAAACTTTGAAGGAATTTACTCTATTAAAGATATAAAGGATGCCTTAGAGGTAAAGGAAGCCCTAGATAATGCAGAAACTGCTGTAGTCTTAGGAGGCGGATTATTAGGTCTGGAGGCTGCCTGGGAAATGAAGCAGAAGGGTTTAAATGTGAAGGTTATTGAATTCTTCCCCAGACTGCTTCCTAAGCAGCTAGACATAGAGGGGAGCAGAATATTTGAAGAAATAGCTAGAGATAGTGGTGTCGATATTATACTTGGGGATAGTATCACAGAGATTATTATGGAAAACTCTGTTTTAAAAGGATTAAAGCTTCAAAGCGGAAAAGAAATAAACTGCGATATTCTTCTCTGCTCTGTTGGAATTCGCTGTAATTTAAAGCTTGCAGAAGATGCCGGTATTGATATAAACAGAGGAGTTGTTGTTAATAATAGAATGGAAACTAATATTCCTGGTATCTATGCCTGTGGCGACTGTGCAGAAGTTAATGGCATGGTATATGGTAATTGGATGGCTTCTATAGAAATGGGCAAGACTGCTGGAGAAAATGTAGCTGGTAACACTTCTTTATTTGAAGACTTCACATCCTCTTTGATGCTCAATTCCTTAGGTGCAAAAATTTTCTCCGCTGGTAGCATGAACTTTGAAGATCAGGAGCTTGTACAGCTTTCCTTGAGACACGGTAGACAGTATAAGAAGCTTTTCTTTAAAGATAATAAGCTTCAAGGAGGAATACTAATAGGCAATATTGGCTCAATGGCAAAAATAAATGCTGGAATAAAAAATGCCATGACGAAAGAAGAGGCTCTTGCTTCAGGAATATTTTAAAACTAAGATTACTAAAGGAGTAAGGGAACTGTATGTACCCTTACTCCTTCATATTTAAAATCTATTGATTTTGAACCTCATCCTTATCTTGCTTTTTATTGCCTACAAATCGAAAGTCCTCAGCTACAACCTCAGCTATGTAGCGCTTTTTTCCATCCTCGTCCTCATAGCTTCCAGTTCTAAGTCTTCCGCTGATGCTTATAAGGCTTCCTTTTTTCATGTATTCAGCTACCACTTGTGCTTTTCTTCCCCAAATAGTAACTGGGATTAAATCCGCCTTCTTTTCACCATCTGCAGAACGGAAGTTTCTTTCTACTGCAATAACAAAACGTGTAAAGAGCTTTTCGCTGCCTTCAAGAATTCTGAGTTCTGGATCTTTAATCAATCTGCCAACTAACACAATTTTATTCATCATGTATACCTCCAATATAATTCTATTGAAAATTATATCCATGATGACAATTTATATACAGCTATTGTTTGAATATTTTATATTATTTTATTTCTACTACACTTTTTAAATATTCCATAAAGCCATCTCTAAGTTCAGCTCTTTTAAGAGCAAAATCTACCGTTGCCTGAAGATATCCAAGCTTATCACCAACATCATATCTTCTTCCAGAAAAAGCGTAGGCATAAATCGCCTCATTTTTCATCAGAAGCTTAAGAGCATCTGTAAGCTGAATTTCTCCATTCACTCCTGGAGGTGTATTTTCTAGTATATCAAAAATTCTTGGTGTTATAATATACCTACCTAAAATTGCTATGTTAGAAGGTGCTTCTTCTATCTTTGGCTTTTCTATAAGCCCTTTTACCTTGAAAACATCATCTTCAATCTTCAAAGGGGTTACGATACCATATTTGCTCACATCCTCTTGTGGTACAGGCTGAACTCCAAGGATACTTGTCTTATATTCTTTATAGCATTCCAACAGCTGTTTTAAGCAGGGAACCTCACTATCTACAATATCATCTCCCAGCATCACAGCAAAAGGCTCATTCCCCACAAAGGTTTTTGCACAATAAATAGCATGGCCAAGACCTTTAGGTTCCTTTTGTCTGATATAGTACACCTCGGCTAAGGAGGATATGCTTCTAACCAGTTCTAATAGCTCTTCTTTATTTTTTTCTTCTAATTCCTTTTCCAGTTCTACAGATTTATCAAAATGATCCTCTATAGATTTTTTATTTCTTCCAGTGATTATAAGTATCTGCTCAATTCCTGAAGCTACCGCCTCTTCAACTATATACTGTATAGTAGGCTTGTCTACTATAGGTAGCATTTCCTTAGGTTGTGATTTAGTAGCTGGTAAAAACCTAGTACCTAAGCCTGCCGCAGGTATTATTGCCTTTCTAACTTTCATACAGTAATCCTCCTAACACCAAATTATACTATTAATTATAACTTAAATTATATAAATCTAACAGCCTGCTGTTAAATTACATTAACCTTAACAAATATGATTTTATCGCCGCAAATTACCTCTATAATATTTCGTCCTTTAGTAATTCCAGTAATACTGCCATCCTCTTTTATGTCCAATACTTTAATATAGTCTATAATTCTATACTCTACCTTAGGAGGCAAAGCCTCTTCCGGTTCAGTGACAATATGTAATTGAAGCTTTATACTATCCCCTTGCTGTATATTTAGCTCATCTGTTTCAGCCTTAAGAGATATAACTCTTATCTCTGGATAAACTTTAGCATTCACTACCGTTCGATCCTCTCCACAGCTAATAATAATATCAGCACTTCCTTCCTTTAATGCAGTAACTTCTCCAATAGAATTCACAGATAATACTCCAGAATCTCCACTGACAGTATAAGTTATCTCAGGAACCTTAGAATCTTCAGGAAAGACACTTACCTGTGGTTTTAGTTCTCTGGTTTCCCCGATTTCTAAACCAAGCATAGCTTCCTCTGTCCATATTTCTATTACAGGCTTTACCGTTATCTGTAAATACATATTTTTTTTATTGGATATCACATTAATCCTTGTTTGGCCAATACTTAATGCTTTCAACATACCACTCTCATCTATTGACACAACTTTTTCATCCTCAGAGGTAATATTTAAACCCTCTGCTACAGCATAGCTAGGTATAATACTCCGCTTCAATGGCAACCTGATTTCTTCTCCTGCATATAAAACAACTTCCTTTTTCAATTCAATATTAAATGAATCATAAATAGGCTTAAGTATTCCCGTGGAGAATAGGTAGTATTGACTTATTGCCATAATGATTAAAAAAGAAAGAACAAAAACGGTCATACGCCTCTTCATTCTTTTCACCTGCACAGATGCAGTATTCAGTTTTTTCAATATTTCACCCCTAAAATTTTACTTTCATTGCACAAAGACTAGTTATACTTTTCAATTATACTATTTATCATTAAAAAAACATGTCTTATCTTGTATTATTTAATTTTTAAATTAAACCTTCATAGAATTGTGATATTTAATAAAGAGTTCTCTCTTCTCTTTCAACAATCTAATAAATACTTCCGCCATGTAAGGATCGAATTGGCATCCTTTGTTTTTTTCTATCTCTTCAATAGCTTCATCAATGGTGAGAGCCTTTTTATAAGACCTAATAGAGGTCATAGCTTCATATGAATCCACTAAAGATAGACATCTTGCCTCTTCTGGTATACTTTCTCCTTTTATCCCTCTGGGATAACCTGTTCCATCATATCTTTCATGATGGCAAAGGACTGCTGGAATAACCTTTAAAAGAGCTGGTATATGTTTCAATATATCTACTGATAGCTCTACATGCTTTCTCATTACTGATACCTCTTCCACAGTAAGCTCTCTGGCTTTTGATAGAATACTATCAGGGATACCAATCTTACCTATATCATGAAGCAGGCCTGCCTTTCGTATTATTTCTATCTTTTCCTTATCAAAACCAAGGGCTTCACCAAGGATAACTCCATATCTTGAAACATTTTCTGAATGTACAAGGGTATATTTATCCTTAAGCCCTACAGCTCCCGCTATGGCAAACATAGAAGCCAACATTAAATCCTGTTCTTCTCCAAGATAGTCTTTTTCTTCCATACCCTTCTCGTAGAGCTTAGTTCGATTTTTTCCTAGACGCTTTGCTATATACATTGCCTTATCGGCTTTCTCTAAGAGCTGTTCCTTACTTATATCGTTATATGGATAAGCAACTACTCCACAGCTCAAGGATATAAGAGGTTGGACATTATTTTCAAATCCATAAATATTCTGAACATCCATTCGCACCTTTTCAGCGAAATCGAAAGCTTCCTTTTCATTTCTTTCTATTAATATCACAGCAAATTCTTCTCCACCATACCTACAGGCTACATCTCTTTCAGTGATATTATTCTTAATAATCTTTGCTATACTTTTCAGTGCTATATCACCATTAGCATGACCATAGATATCATTATAAAACTTAAAATAATCCACATCAAACATAACTACTGCTATAGATGAATATCTTTCATAATCTACCCTATTCTCTATAAAATGATAGAAATATCTGTGGTTATATAGTCCTGTTAATCCATCGGTCACAGATTGTTCCTTAGCTTTTTGATAATTTCTCGCATTTTCAAAGGCTGGTGCTGCACCATTAACAATTGTAAGAAGATTATCTATATCATCCTTATGATAGGAAGTACCATCGTTCTTTTCTCCTATCCCAACAATCCCCAAAACCTGTCCTCGTAGCTTTATAGGAACAAATAATTCTAGATGCATATTTGAAATTTCTTCCTTTTCCAAGGACCATAATGAATTAAAGTATGAATTATTACAAACCTCATCATTGGTGAGAATTCCCTTCCCTTTGAACCACTTAACTAAGGGATGTGTATGAGTTATATTAAAATTAATAAATTCATTATTTTCACCACTCCAGGATAAGAGCTTAAAGGGATTATTCTCAGAATGCTCCAGAAAAATAAATACCTTTTCAGGTCCAAGTATTTTATTTATTACTTCTACTACATATTGGCCGATCTCTGTTATTTCCAAGCAGCTAATAAGCTTATCTGTATATTCACTCATAGCCCCCTT
>JAEXSY010000278.1 GCA_023440105.1 Bacillota bacterium | reverse complement strand
ATACCAAAATACCCCAATCCCCATGCAAGCATAGAAACTACAGATAGAAGAGAATATGATAGAGTTTCACCGAAGATCGGAACACCATCAACAGCCTTCTGTACACCATTTTCCATAACAGGACTTGCCATACCAAAAAACTCTAGAAAACCAGGGATGTTTTTTGAGTTCTCAATAATACTGCCAAAACCACCAGCTCTTTCTACACCTATAAAAAGAACTACTATTAAAGCCACTACCATAACGATAGCCTGCATAAAATCAGAAGCACTCTCTGCAAGAAAGCCTCCAAGTATTGTGTAAATAAGAACAAATACTGCACCTACTGCCATCATCGAAATGTAAGGCATATTAAAAAGTGTAGAAAATAGCTTGCCACAGGTAACAAGACAGCTAGCTGCATATACAGTAAAAAAAATAAGAATAAAAATTGCTGAAATAGTCATAATGATTCCGTGTTTCTCTCTGAACCTATTGGAGAAGAATTCAGGAAGAGTAATGGAGTTATTTGCTCTTATGCTATATCGTCGCAGACGTTTTGCTACAATAAGCCAGTTAATATATGTACCGAGAGCAAGTCCTAGTGCAGTCCAAAAAGCATCAGCAAGTCCACACCAATATGCAACTCCAGGAAGCCCCATAAGAAGCCAACCACTCATGTCAGAAGCTTCAGCACTCATTGCCGTAACCCATGGTCCCAAAGTCCTTCCTCCGAGAAAGTAGTTTTCAGAGCTTTTATTAGCTCTTTTTGCAAATACAACACCTATTCCGATTACCACTAACATATATAGTGACATGGAAACTAAAATTTGAATTTTATCGTTCATATCTATACCTCTATTATTAAATAATTGCTACCTTTGATTAAAGACTCTATATATAGCGTCGTACCGTGATGATTTTACGCCTTTTTCAAGGTATATACGGAATATTAACACAATTTTCGACATAGCACAATAGAGAACGAAGTATAGACTATTTTAAATACTTCTAATAAATATATTCTCATAAAATAGCTATATTACTGGGTTTAATTGATATCCGTAATATAGACGATATAATATTCATAATAAAAAAATTATAACCGTATAGATGCCAAGGTCATCTCCATAACATTCTTAGCATAGGTCCTTAGGGAATATTCTCCGTTGCAGATACACCAATCGTATAAGAGGGCCCGCTCAAGCATTGCATAGATTTTTACTATTTCATTTACAGAAATACCCCTTGTAATCTCTCCCCTCTCCTGTCCATCAAAAACTATTTTTCTAATAAGGCGATAATAGAGACGGTTGTAATCAAGAAGAGAACGTTCAGTCTGGGATACTAGCTGAATAGAATAGAGCTTTGCCAGAAGATCAAGGGCAATTCGGTTTTCTATCATTTCAAAAACCTCTTGATTTAGAAAAATCAGCTTATCGAAAGCATTCATATCCTCAGGAATAGTTTCTTTAAGTTCCTCGTACTTCTCATCAAAGAGCACTGAAAGGGACGACATGAGGAGAGAATCCTTGTCTTTAAAATAATGATAAAAGGATCCCTTTGAGGTTCCTGATTCCTTTACTATATCCTCTACTGTTGTATTCTTATAACCATTATCATAAAAAAGTCTCCATGCTGCATTGATTATTTTACTCTTGACGGTTGATGTTTTTTTCATTACTGACCTCCTTTTATCGGCATACCGCCCTTTTCAAAAATAATTCTAACATTGACTTTTTAATAAAACAAGTGAAATAAGCCACTCGCAATTAGTGTAAATACTTTTTTATAACACTGTAGCAACCAGCTCTACTTAATGAATATAATATATAAATCACTCAGATAAGGAAGAAGAATATGATTAATTATCCAGTGTTTTCTTATGGAGGTAATAATGATAGCTCCATAAACAGAGGTAGAATTATAGTGAGGGGAACAGGACGAATAACCGCCGCTCCTGACACAGCTTTGATTACACTTGGTGTGGTTACAGAAGGACAGGACCTTGAAAGGCTTCAGGAGGAGAATGCTGAGACTTCTACGGGAGTTATAAAAGCAATATTAAACTTTGGTATACCAAGAGATAACATCAAAACCTCCAGCTACACTATAGAGCCGCAGTATGATTATGTGGAAGGAAGGCAGATATTTAAGGGATATAGAGTCTCAAATATATTATCCATAGAGGTTACAAGGCTGTCAGAGGTAGGAGAGATTATCGACAGAGCAGTAAATGCTGGGGCTAATATTGTTCAAGGGGTTAGCTTCATTATTAAGAATGCCGATTCTTATTATAATGAAGCCTTGAGATTAGCCTTAAGAAATGCTCAAAGCAAGGCTCTTACACTTTCACAGGATATGGCTATAAAGATAGATAGAATACCCATATCCATCAAGGAAAAGCCTTCAGAGAGAGCCTTTAGTGGCCCTGAGCTCTTAAAAGCATCAGCCACCACTCCAATAATGCCAGGTACCTTAGAAATTACTGCTGAAATTACAGCAATATTTCTGTATTCCTAACTATTAGCCCATAAAATAAGAGAGCTTATTAATTATTAATAAGCTCTCTTATGATATCAGTAGTATATTCATCTAAATAATAATATCCTATTGTACTGATAACAGCTTTATTCATATCCTCTGATAGCCACAGGCTAACAGCATGCTTGTCTATATTTTTATAAACAAATCTTATTTCATAATGTAATATATGCTCCTTTGCATAGGAAAGCTCTTTATCTCCAACCTGAGATCTTTCTATACCGCCGATTAATTGACTGATTGTATTTTTATCACTGATGGTGTCTATCAGCTCACTATTATAACCTTGCTCTTCCCCTTCTATAGGAAGCATTCTATAAATTTTCACTTCTGAGAGAGAATGGCTGTCTATAAAATTAGGTCCCTTCGCACATCCCATAAAAGTCAATAAGCTGAGAAATATAAGTAAAATAGCGACTTTGGTCTTATAATTATTCATTATAAATTTCATCATTATTCTATCTCCGTATATTTTTTATATCTCAATTATCCTTGTAACTTTTCAGCTTGTCAAGTAACATTATTGTTAATTTACACATATTCCCATTAAAAACATAAAAGGTTAGGATAGCCAACATCAATTTCTTACGGCTATCCTAACCTTCTGTAACGTTTGGTGGATTGTTTTCAGACAATAAAGCTTACTTCTCCTTTCTACAACATATACTGCATTATTCACTCTGAAAGAAGCTTAGATAAAATCCTAATCTATCATAAACTCTATAAATAGAGGAATAAAGAGGTTAAAAATTATTGGGTAATTCGTTTAATATTTTGGTGGTCTCACCCCTTACTTATTAAAATTCTAGAAGTCTCCTTCTATAATTAATCACTATCACCTCCAACCACCATTTTTACTAAGAGGTAAAAATGATTTTTTATTTGATTAAATAATACAATATTCCGAATATTTTGTCAAGGGAATAATTGTAAAACAACTTTTAACAAATTATAAATAAAGAGTAAAAGCTGCAATAAATGCAGCTCTATTCAAGAGATTCACCAGGGAAGAGAATTTTCATAAGCCCTTCCAGCTCCTTTATATAATACTCTGTTTTAGTTATCCTGAGTATTTTATTGCTATCAAACAAGCAGCAATGGATTCCTGCACTTTCTGCAGCTTTTGCTTCAAACTCCCTATCACCTACAATTAAAACCTCTTCTGGTTTTAACGAATATTTATTCAATATATAATAATAAGCCTCAGGGTCTGGCTTCCTCTTATAGCCATTCTCCTTACCTACTATTTCAGTAAATAAGCTCATCATATTATACTCTTCAAGATACTTTCTCGCACTGCCTCTTGTTCTATGAGTTACTATAAAATTCTGCCCTCCTGATATAATTATTCCTTCACAGATTTCCTTAGCAAAAGGAAAGGGAACTGCTTCTGAGAGCTTCCCTTCTTCTTCTCTCTTTTCATAATCACCTCTGAAATCCCCATCTAATTTATATAAGGATGTATAATGATTAATAGCTTCTCTTACGG
>JAEXSY010000183.1 GCA_023440105.1 Bacillota bacterium | reverse complement strand
GCGTAAGCATCCTCTTCCGTTAATTCTGAATCCTCTGGCAGTAGAATATTAATTATATTCCCATTATCCCCCGGCTCAATTAACATAAGCAAGGTATCACTGCTTCCCTTTGAATCTGCCGAAGCTGCTTCTATATTATCATAGACTTTATAGCTAACCTTAGAAAAATTCTTATCTCCAATAGTATTTAATATTGAATAATCCACAACTTCACCAGGAGCATTGTCTATAACATAAACCTGTTGTACATTGTCCGAGGTATATTCTACCACCTCTTCATCTCCTCCGAAATAATTCACCGCTACCATGATAATAGCAGGAAGCAAAAGGCACAAAATCCCTATAATTATAGTGGTAGTCAAATAGCTTTTGCTTTTTCCATGCTGCTTTAAAGTAAAGGAGAATATCTCTGGAAAACCCTTAAATTCATTTTTCATTTATTATACCTCCCTGCATTGTCAGTACGGGCAAGAGAAATCATAGCCTTCAGCTTAAGCTTATTGCCTCTGTACATGATCAAGTGATGATAAATTCTTCCGCAGAACCAAGCTAGGAGTATTATAACAGCCACCTGTATCAACCAAGAAAGAGCTAATACTCCAAAGCTAATATTTCCCAGGACATAATGCACTGGTGCAGAGAAGATTGACACAAGGGGGACTAAGGATACTGTTGTTGCTACTACCTCCGTATCAAAGCCTACTGTCATAGAAGAAACCATATATCCAAACATAACTATAAGCACTACATTCATATTGGCTGATTCTACGTCCTCCATACTGGAGCAGCTTGTACCTGCTAAACCTCCTATAATTGAATAGGTTAGATAACCAAGGAATAGAGATACTAGGGCAACAAATATTGTCATAGGTCCTATGTTTAAAAGCTCTGAATTTAATCCAAAACTCCCTAGGGTATCTGTAATTGGGCTTGTATCTATAAACCGTCCTGTTACCTTATAGGATAGAAGGAAGGATAAACCTATGGCTAATATCATACCAAAGACATAGGCCATAACCGCCAGAATCTTTCCTACAATCATACCTAATGGCTTTATGCTTACCATTAAGGTTTCTACCAGCTTCGAAGCCTTTTCTTCAATAATGGCTCTTATTATATAGGTTACGGTAAACATAGATAGGAATAAGACAACGATAGAATATCCATATTGAATAGCAAATACACCATCAAAGCCTATTCCATCCTTCTCCATATAATCCGTTATATTTTCAACATTAGTTTCATAACCAGTCATGAGAATTCCAAGCTGTTCTTCCGTGGCCCCCAGTGCTCTATACCTTGCCTCATCAAAAAGCCTTGACACTTCATTAGACAGCATGGCATAGGAATAAGTTTCTTCATTTAAATGGAATACCCCTATGCTATAGCTGTTATCTTCCTTGTCTAAGGATACATGTACAAAAGCATCATCTGCTTCAATATGCTTTGAATAATTATCACTATTAAAATTTGCCTCATAGACTGGAATATCTTCAAAGGGACCTCCAGCTTCTGATAAGCTATTAAAATCAATATCATAATCTGTTTCATTTAAATAATATATACTGCTGATTTCACCATGGTCCTCTTCTACCTCTCCACCCATTAATAGAGAACCAACAGGAACACTTAATAAAGCTAGAATCAGGATAATTACAAGAGAAATTATATTACCCTTACTCTTTAAAAGCTGCATGAAAGTAAAGGAAAATACCTTACCGGTTCCTGTGAATGCATTTTTATTGACCTTCATTAGCTTCACCAACCTTCTGTACAAAGATTTCATGAAGTGACGGCTCACGTAAATCAAAGCGTATTACCGGTATATTTCTTGTGATTAACATTTCCAGAAGCTTATTTGCCTGCTCCTCTCCAGAAACCTTAAGGTTATACTCAAACTCCTTCTCAGATACCAGGATAACCCCAGCCTCCTCTATATATTTTGATATATCCTCTTCCACCTTAAGAGATAGATTAATTCTTCCATAGCTCTTTTTAATATCATTTAGGTTTCCCTGTAGAACTACTTTACTTCTGTTCAAAATAATAATATCTGTGCAGAACTCTTCTACAGTGGACATTTGATGGCTGGACATTATAAGATACTTACCCTTTTCAATTTCCTCATGGATGATAGAACGGAAAAGGTCAGTATTTACTGGGTCTAAGCCAGACATAGGCTCGTCCAATATAATAAGCTCAGGGTCTGATAGAAGAGCTATCATAAACTGTATTTTCTGCTGATTTCCTTTAGAGAGCTGGTCAGCTTTTTTCTTCTGATTACCTTTCTTTTTGCCTCTTCCAAAGGAAAGCTTCTTTTTCTCTCCTACTAGTGGTGCAGCAGCATTTGAAGTATCTGGATAAAGATATTCCTCCACTTCTAAACGGCCTGCCCAATACTTAATCCTCTTCTTAGCCTCAGCCTTTGATAATCCTCTAAGGCTTGCAAAATAAATAAGCTGATCCATAAGGTTATACTTTGGATATAGTCCACGCTCCTCTGCTAAATAACCCACATTACAAGTATCAGTACTTAGAGGCTTGCCATTCCACAGCACTTCTCCACTATCGCGAGAGAGCATATTGAGCATCATTCGGATTGCTGTTGTCTTACCGGCACCATTAGTCCCTAATAGAGCATAAACCCCTGGCTTATCCATCTCAAAGGAGAGACTTTCTAGAGCGGTTTTTTCGCCATATTTTTTTGATAGGTTCTTTACTGTCAGACTCATTTTCTCCTACTCCTTTATAAAAATAATTATTGCAATATAGTTTGCTTTAATAATATAGTCGTAATTTTTCCATTTTTTTAATTATAGCATAGAACCCCTGACTCTTCCTCATATATTTTTATCATAAAACTTCTATTAAGTATTTTAGTATAATTCCAATAAAAAAGGCCAAACTATTATCTAGTTCAGCCGCAGTAAATTAGTATATATTTTGAAAAATATTTTCAAAAAAATAATTTATGTGCTCAGAAAGCCTCTCTCCGTTTATCTCAATAGTTCCCATTGTCCACATTGCAAGTTTATAAGTAATAAAGCTAACTACTAGGTTGATCACGAGTATTATTGATATTGTTATGATTATATTTTTCGTTGATTCATTTAATGGTCCTAGGATTCTTTGAATCTCTGTTATCCCCAGCACTATCCAGCTTATTGATGCTAATGAAGCAATAAAGACGCAGGCTTTGATGTTAAAAAGTGATAGGATGCTACCTATTAGTAGAAAAGCAATAGGCAATGGCAGGTTCAAGGCCACTGTCATATAGCTCCTTTTATAATTCACTTCTTTTTCACTTAACATATCACAAATAATCAAAGTTCCACATGACAAGGCTAAAATAACAGCTCCTATAATAATACCCGTAAGTAAAGCAGCCCAAAAAGGATAGCTTACTGCTAGTTCTTCATTATAGATACCAATGCTCTTGTTAATAAAGCCTATGAGTTGTCCACTTAAAAAAAGCATAAGTATTACAACAGATACAATAAATCCCCCACCCAGGCATACGGATAGTTCAAAAAACTTATCATCATTTTTCTCCTCTGTTGCCACCCTAGGATTATTAAAATAACTTTTTAAATAAGGTACTATTTCTTTTAATGCTCCTTGGAAATTAGCTGTTTTCTTTTCTTGCTCCTGGCTTTCAGGGCAGGTGCATTTTTTCCCATCCTCTAATCTAGTACCACAGTATTGGCAATATCTCATATAATATCCCCCTTGAATAAATTTAAGTATAATATCTATAAAGCATAATAATATTTTATATTTTTCGATAAGTTTTGACAATATATAAATCATAGAGTATTCCAAGGGGATTTAATATTAAAGGTTGCTGATAGTCTTAAAGGTATCCTTAAGAGTATGATAAAGTCCTTTATAAACCTCATATAGCTTGTTATATCTCTCCACTGCTTCCTGGTCTGGAGACTGGGAGCTTGTAACCTTAATTATTTTGTCGCAGGCCTCATCCACAGAGGAGTACGCTCCGCTGCCTACGAGAGCAAGTATTGCTGCTCCCAGGGCTGGTCCTTCTTTTGAGCTTATTACCTGTACCTCTGCACCTAGAATATCTGCTAGGATTTGGCGCCATAGTGGACTTTGAGCACCACCACCGCTGACTCTTACGGAGTCTATGGGAACCTCAAGGCTCTTTAGAATCTCTAAGGAGTCTCTAAGTCCGAAGGCTACCCCTTCCATCACTGCCCTGGTCATATCTCCACGTGTAATAGTTATATCTAGGCCAATAAATACTCCTCTAGCTCTTGGGTCACTGTAAGGAGTTCTCTCCCCCATGAGATATGGGAGGAAGAATAAGCCTTTACCACCGGCTGGTACCTCTGAAGCTTCCTTTAAGAATCTCTCATAGGCATCGGGAGCAGTGTCTTTATTTATTTCTTCAATCCACCACTTGAGACAGGAGGCTGCCGACAGCATAACTCCCATCTGATGCCACCTTCCATTGCCATGGCAGAAGGAATGAAGCCTGTTATCCTTGTCCACCTGATAATCATCACTGCTGGCAAATATAACCCCTGAGGTGCCTAAGGCTGCTGAAATTATTCCACTCTTAACAGCACCGCCACCTACAGCTCCAGCGGCCTGATCTCCTCCTCCACCTACAACAACAGTAGCTTCAGATAAACCAAGCTTACCAGCTAATTCATTAGAAACATTTCCTGTCACCTCCCAGGATTCATAAACCTTTGGAAGCATCTCTT
>JAEXSY010000149.1 GCA_023440105.1 Bacillota bacterium | reverse complement strand
CCCTAAATATATAGGCAGCACTCCTGACAGCAAAAATGGATTTTATTCTGGACTTGCAAGGGTATCCTACAGAATTTTATCTGAGGATAGGGTAACCAAGGAAGAAGTTCTAATCCTGGAAGGTCAGGGCACTGAAATAATCAAGGATGAAGCTGGTCTTATCCAGAGCTTTAAGAGCTCTATTGTAATTGATAGTAAGGTAAATAACAGCAATAAGGTTGTAGTGGAGGTAACCGCTGTAGACAAGGCTGGTAATGTGACAGTGACCAGAACTCCTGTGGGAGCTATTAAGATTGATACTACTGCTCCTAAGATTGATGTTTCCTACAATAACAACAGTGCTGATTCAGGAGCCTTCTTTAAAGAGGACCGTGTTGCAACCATTACCATTACAGAACGTAATTTTAATCCCAATGATGTGAAGCTGCAGATTACTAATAGCGATGGCGTAATCCCTTCCGTAACCCGCTGGGAAAGGATAGAGGGCAGTGGTAATGGAGATAACACCCTCCATATAGCAACCCTAAGCTATGCAGCTGATGGTGACTACACCTTTAATATGGAATATACAGATCTGGCTGATAATAAGGCTGATGGCATTAACTATTCTCCAGGAACCATATATCCTGAAGAATTTACCATAGATAAAACCCTGCCAAAGGTTTCCGTTAGCTATGACAACAATAGTGTAAGGAATGATAGGTATTTCAATAGAGAAAGAACAGCCACCATCACCGTAGAGGAGCACAACTTCACTCCTGAAAGAGGAAGCTTAACTGTTACAGCCATGAAGGATGGAGCTCCAATAAACGTCCCTGCACTTTCAGGCTGGAGCAGAAATGGTGATATATATACAGCAAGGCTTAGCTTCTCAGAGGATGGAGACTATACCTTTGATTTTAAGCTCTCCGATATGGCAGGGAATGAAGCTCAGGGAGTTAATTATGGTGGCTCTGCAGCATCTCAAGATTTTGTGGTAGACACCACCATCGAAGCTCCTATCATAAAGGGAGTTGAAAGTGGAAGAGCTTATAAGGCTGAGGTGATACCAGAGATTGAGGTTTCCGATATAAACTTTGAGGGCTATAAGTTATCTCTTCTCCGTACCAGACGAGGAGAGATCAATGTAGATGTTACTAAGGATTTCTTAAAGGAGCTGAGAACTACTCCAAATGGGGCTTCTGGAATCCATGACACCTTTGAAGAAATTACAGAAAATGATGGAATCTATACCCTTACGGCAACAGTAATGGACAAGGCAGGTAATGAAGAAAGCACCACTGTGACCTTCTCTGTTAACAGATTTGGTTCTGTATATGTATATAATGATTATCTCGTAGAGCTTCAGGATGCTTATGTTCAGGAGGTAGAAGCCCCATTAGTTATCACTGAATATAATCCTAATAAGCTTCTAGAAGGGTCTACAAGGGTAGAGATAACCCTAGATGGAAAGCCCTTAGGGGAGCTTGATTATGAAATTTCTCCTGTGGTTAGAAGCTCTGTAGAGCCAGGGAGCAGTGGCTGGTATCAGTATGATTACATAATAGCTACCTCCAATTTTGAAAAGGATGGAATCTATAAGGTGGTAGTTTCCTCAGAGGATGAAGCAGGAAATAAGCCTGAAAATATAAACTATCAGGAGGGAGAGGTACTATTTAGAGTTGATACCACTCCTCCAGAGATATCCAGTGTAAGAGGTCTTGATTCAAAATATTATAATGCAGAAAAGCTTTCCGTAGACTTTGATATATTTGATTCTATTGGATTAAAGGAAGCCAGGGTCTATGTATCGGGAAAAGAAGCTGGGGTATTTAATAATTTTGAGAACCTAACTAATTTTACCGGTACCTTTGAAGTAGGTGAGGGCATGAATCAGCAGGTAAGGATAGTGGTGGAGGACTTAGCAGGCAACGTTACTGATACCTCAGAGAAGGGCTTTAAACCAGGCTTTGTTTTTGAAAACAATATAACCGTATCCACCAATGGCTTTATCAGGTTGTATGCTAACAAGCCTCTCTTTGGCTCTACTATAGCAGGAGCTCTAGCCCTTGTTGCAGGAGGAAGCTTCTATGTATTTAAGAGAAGGACTAAGTCTATAAAGCTAGATAAATAATCCTAAGAAATTTTCCAGGAGGTACGAAATTGAACTCACTCATTGAAAGTGGAACTCTTATAGAAAAGCCCTGCGGCTCAAATTTTGCCTATGTACTCGCAGATAACAGCAGCTTTATGTCCACAGAATACAAGGTGCTTCAGAATCAAGGGAATGGTTTTGTTAAGTGTATGAAGATGAGCTACAACGGAAAAACCATGCTTTATTATCTCACAAGTGGACAAAAATCCCTTGCAGCAATGCTTCCTGCTCTTGATGGTGACAGCTTCCTGACAATTGTAGGTAACCTTTTTTCAAAGATCATTGACGCCAAGAATAATGGATTTTTATCCTGTGAAAATATCGATGTAGCCTTTGAAAAGGTCTTTGTAGACCCAGCTACCTATAAGGTAAGCCTGATATATCTCCCCGTAAGGTTCCGGCTTTTTGTAGATTACTTTGCTTTTGAAAATCAATTAAGGACAAGTCTTATTAAGTTAATTAATAGTATAGAGGGCTTGTCCTCTCCAAAAACCCAGGAGCTGGCTGTTAATCTTGGGAGTGGTACTCTCTCTCTTGAAGATATTTATAGCAGAATCAAAAGTGGAGCAGCATCTCAGAGAGGGACTAGCAGTAGCAAGGAGCAGGGCTCTTACGAAAGGAAAAATAGCAAAATGACCATCATATCAATGAATGC
>JAEXSY010000117.1 GCA_023440105.1 Bacillota bacterium | reverse complement strand
GGTTGCTAGAGAAATAGGTTGCTCAATTCTTACAAACGATATGGCAGATATGCAGGAGAGAGTAAGAGAAATATTTGGTGGACATTTAGCAGACTTGGTGGTAGATGCAATAGGATCAAATAGTGTTATTAGTACCGGAATCTATCTTTTGAGAAAGATGGGACGTATAGTAATAGGAGGAGTTCCCTCCTTAGAATCGACAATGTATAACATTGATATTTCATATTTTTACAGAAACCAGATTGCACTTGCGGCTGCAAGAAGCTCAACACCTTCAAGTTGGACAAGAGCTATAAATGTTATTAGTAGGTATCCAAACAACGTAGAAAAACTTATTAGCTACTGTTATCCTATTGAAAAATGGCAGGAGGCATTTGACGTTACTATTAAAAAAGAGGCTCTTAAAGCTATGATAAAATTCGGTTAAAGAATGTAAAAGAGGAGAAATAACATTGAATAAATTTAGAATAATACCAGAAGTATACATATTTGATGAGGTTGGAGAATTTATTGAGAAGTTTTCGGTTGGTAAAGATGATTTATTAGTTACCAATAGGTTTATCTACGAGCCTTTTATGAAAAAATACAATTTATCTTGCCAAGTCATATTTCAAGAGGAATTTGGTGGTGGAGAACCTTCAGATGTAATGGTAGATGCTATATTGAAAAAGATAAAAGGTATTAGCTACAAAAGAGTAATAGGAGTAGGTGGAGGAACTGTTATTGATATATCTAAGTTGTTATCCTTAAAATCTTTTAGTTGCTCAGATGAAATTTTCGATGATCCGTCAAAAATTGTTAGGGAGAAGGAGCTTATATTAATTCCTACTACCTGCGGAACAGGAAGTGAGGTAACAAGGTCATCTATTATAACATCTACTAAAAGAAAGACAAAAGTTAGAATGGCTTATGATCAGTACTTTGCAAATGCAGCTGTACTTATACCGCAGTTGGTATCTACTTTGCCATACAGATTCTTTTCATATAGCTCTATAGATGCATTGATACATGCTGTTGAGTCATACCTATCTCCTAATGCAAACTGCTTCACAGATTTATTTTCTATGAAGGCTATTGAAACTATTGTTCAATCATTTAAAAAGATTTCAATTTATGGTCAAGAAGTTAGAGGGGAAGTTGAAAAAGATATATTAATAGCAAGTAATTATGCAGGAATCTCTTTCGGAAATGCTGGCTGTGGTGCTGTACATGCACTAGCCTTTCCTCTGAGTGGAAGATATCATGTTGCTCATGGAGAAAGTAATTATCAATTCTTTTGTGAGGTTTTAAGAGTTTATTATTCTAAAAAATGTGAAGGAAAAATTGCTTCCCTATGTAACTTGTTAGCAAATATTCTTGAATGTAAAAGTTCTGAAGCTATAGATAAGCTAGGAAATTTGCTCAACAAAATTTGGCCGATTAAAAAACTAAGTGATTTTGGAATGAAGGAATATGAAATAAAAGAGTTTGCCGAAGAAGTCTATAATGAATTGCAAGCAGTTTTGGCAACAAGTTACATTCCACTTAGCATTGATGAACTTGAAGAAATTAATAGAACTCTATATTAGTTAACAGTCTAATAGTTAGGTAAGTATTATGTTTAAATAGAGGAAGCTGAAATTTGTGCAGAGGTAAGAGAAACTTCCACAACTGCAATGGTTATTGGACATAATGGTATGGATATGGGTATGGTAGCTGTGAGAAATCCACCTTTTGAGAACTGATACCTTTTACAAATCTATAGTATTATTTTTTGAGGATATGATATTTTAGAGGAATATCCGAGATTTATATTGACTTTTAGAACAACCCTTTGGAGAACTGTATATAATACTTAATAATGTATCCTAATATACCTTTATTAGATACTAATATTTACAGGAGCGTAATATGGATTTTCCAGAGGGAATTACAATTATTACATTAAGCAAGGAGTACTTAAAAAAGGCCATCAAGCTGGTAGAATCGGTTTTTACCGATGAGGAGGACTCTGTGAGGAGAGAAATAGAGGCCAGTGTTTATGAGAAAAAATTTCAAAAGTATATAACTAAAATAGATAGACATACCAAAAGCCTGGAGTATTTTATTGCGGTGGATTATAAGGGAAGGCTTTTGGGGATTATAGGGTTATATACTCTTATAGAAAATTATAAGGATACTCTGTGGATAGGTTGGTATTGTGTAGATAAAAAGCACAGAGGGAGAGGTATAGGAAGACTCTTGCTGGATTTTGCTATAACTAAGGCACGGGAAAGAAACAAAAGATACATCTGTCTTTATACCTCTACAGACAGAAATGAAGCAGAGGCACAGGATATTTATGATAAATATGGCTTCTATGTAACGGAAATAGTTCATAAGGATGGTTATGATATTTTATTTAGGAAAAAAACCTTGTAAAAGTAAAAGGCTGCTCATTGGCAGCCTTATTATTTTGCCTTTTTCATTCTGTTTAGCAGATCTCCATGACTATGATTATTTTCACCAATTATAAAGGGATTAAGATGGTAGCTTATATATTTACCATAATTATTTTTAGTATTTAGAAGGAGCTCGTCAACATAATAAATTCCCTGAGAAATATTATCAAGGACCATTGTTGCAAGAGCAGCATAAACTCCTGAGGCAACCTGCAGATAGGTGGCATTGGTTCTGTACCTTTCGAAGGTTTTTTTATTGCTTAAGGAATTATAAATAAAGGCTTCCCTATCCTCAAAAACTAGGAGTATACCTACTAAATCCTCACCCTTTAGAGGGGTCTCTTCAGGGTCTAGAACCTTCATTGGTTTTTCCCAAAGGCTATTAATATTATTTAAATTTGATTTAATTAAATCTGTGGTGTGGTCATTTACCTTATATATAAAACCTGTTTCCATATCGAAGATTTTTCCAAGGGAGATGGCCTCTTCATGAGGCATAAGTGCTCCATAAAACTGTTTGTCACCTAAGGTAACCTTAAATTCAAGCTCATATATTTCATTGTAGAGGAACAGGGATTGATGCTTTTTCATAAAGGTAGGATAGCTGTTGATGGCCTCATCAAGGAAGCCCATGGGGAACCAGGTGGTGTATATGGTGTTTTTATCAGCCAGCTCCTCCTCTTCAAAGAAGGAGGTATCATTTTCTACAATATAACAGCCTATAGGGTTTTTATCTGGATATTTATTCATCAATTCTATAGCCATCCACTGAACTACTCCAGGATTCATCCCTGAGCACACTATGGCAGAGGTATTTTTAAACTCATCTCTATGACTTTCAAAAATTTTATATCTTTCCTGAAGAGGAAAGCCTGTGTAATATTGATTTTCATCTACTTCGACACTTTCAAGGGCAGTATTGATATAGGCTATTCCTAAACTATCACAGCATCTTAGCATGTCAACTGTATCTCCATAGGATATATCCAGCACTATAGAAGTATTTGTTTCGTTTAAATGCCTTTTTAGATTCTCCCCCTTATTTACATCAAATTCATAGAGGGTTATTTTGTCCTTTAAATTTGGGAAATGCTCTGTGTAATAGCTTAATGGCTTTTGCTTTATGTCTATAAGGTGCAGGCTTAAGGAGTTAATGAAGTAATTAAGCGGATCCTCTTTATCATGGGAAGCTAAGTTTAAAATAGATAAAAGGGACTTAGCCACTCCACCACCGCTGCCTAAAAGGGAAATTACAGGACTTAAATTTTTGGAGTCTAAGCTCCTTGTTTTAGCTTTATCATGAAATATAGGGTAATAAGGTGTTAAATCCATAAGGGTATTCCCTAAGACCTCAAATATTTCGAAGCATTGAGCTTTTAATACCTTTTTTAAGTAGCTTATGGTACTGTAAGTATCAGCTTCATGGGATAAGGTTAACAAATCTGCCTGAGCATAGCCCTCATAGAAACTGGTGCTGATTGTTAGCTGACATAGCTTAAGAATTACCACCACTGTTATTCCTCTAGGGTTATATAGAAAGAAGGAAGTCTGGACTTTTCCCAGGCTCACCTTCTTAGCAGCCTCCCGAGCATATATATTAAGTGCTCTGATATCTTTTAATATCTCTTTATCACAGGGAAAAAGTCTTGCTGTGATATGCCTTAAGGCAGGAGTATATTCCATAAGTGTCTCCTTTTATTCTGAGCTATAATAATATAATTATGTTAGTTAGGGAAAAAGGGAACTGATAATCTTAGCTGTTAATATTATTCTTTTATTCCACTTAAGTGTATTTAGCTTTTGTAAAATTTCCTATGTAACTAAAGATATAGCTTCATCATAAAATATTATCAAAGCTATGAAAAGGAAAGAAGTAAATGGATTTGACCAGAGAAATGGAAGCTAGTCAGGAGCCCTTTTATAAATATACCCTGGCAAATTTAAACCTAAGGGAGGATAAGTCCACGGAAGCAGATGTAATAACGGTGATACCTGCAGGAAGTGCTGTGGAGATACTGGAAGAGGATGATGAGTGGGACAAGGTAAGATATGAAAACCTAGAAGGATATGTATATAGGTATTATCTATCAAAAAGCATGTATCCCTGGACTGATCTGAACCTTAGGGAAGGGGATACTCCTCTAGCCAAAACCTATTTAATTATACCTAAGGGTGCTAGGGTAGAGGTGCTGGATAACCTTGGAGATTGGAGTAGGGTTGTTTATAATGGTATGCTGGGCTATGTTTTTAATTATTTTCTATCAGAGGATGGCTTGCAGCCGGGAACCCTGGATTATTCGTCTTTTTATACAGATATAAATAAGTTTGTTAATGATAACTCCATAAAAAGTCCTACTAGCTATCTCCTTGCTACAGATCTTAGAAATAAGGTTACCTATGTATTTATTAAAGATGTCAACGGAACTTGGACACAGCTCTATGCCTGGGAATGCTCCATAGGTAAGCCTTCAACACCTACCATAACGGGTATATTCTTCATCAATGGAAGGAGAGCTTCCTTTGGGACTACAGCCTATTTAGTTAAATATGCCACAAGAATTCAAGGTCCCTACTATTATCATTCAGTATTATATAACCCTACAGGAGAATATATCATAGACGGAAGGCTGGGAGTAGCCATAAGCCATGGCTGCATAAGACTTGCTACAGAGAATGCTCGGTGGATATATGACACTGTACCAAATACTACAACCGTTGTTATCCATTAGAGAAATAAATAAAATCGCTTCCCTTAAGATTATGCTTAAACAGCATGGCTTAATGGGAAGTTTTTTATTTATTGTACGGTGTTTTTATGGATAAAAGATTATAATGTTCGTTATTTGTAGGATTATACAAATTTTTAATGAAAAATATGGATATAAAAACGTTGATTTTACGAAGTATATGTGATAAATTAGATATAAAGTTCGTAATTTGACGTTGTGTATCAAGACCGCGAAAGCACATATGGTGATGGTCATATGAGTAATGCTTATAATTTTATCATCAGAATAGGAGTTATTTTATGGAATTTATACAGGATTTACTTGCTGCAATTGGAGTTGTACTTAATGGTATCCCTCAGGGTCTACTAGCTGCGTCTTTAGGCTTTGCCTCTGTCCCTACTGCTTTAGGTTTTCTAGTTGGAGCTGTTGCTTGCTATGCCTTAGGCTCTGTAGCACCGATATCCTTTCAGGCTGAGACCATAGTCATGGCGGGAAGCATGGGCAAAAGCATGAAGGAAAGATTCTCTATGGTTTTTTATGCCGGCATACTCATGGCTGTCCTAGGAGCCTTCGGATTACTTTCCGTTATTAGTAATTTTGCTGGACAAGTTGTTTTAAGTGGTATGATGGCTGGAGTTGGCCTTGTACTAGCAAAGCTCTCCATAGATATGGTAAAGGAAAATAAGCTTGTAGGAGCTGTTTCCATAGTAACTGCAATTATTGTATATTTTTTAATGGGAAAGAATTTAGTTTATACCATAGTAATTTCTCTTGTGGTTTCCAGCATAGCTGCCAAGGTAGCTCATCAGGAAATAACCAGCATGATTCCTGGTGAAAAGCCCTTTAAGCTTACACTTTCTAAGCCGATTTTTAATATATCCGTCCTCAGAGGAGCTCTTGTACTAGCATGTCTTACCATAGGAGCTAATATAGCCTTTGGTAATATCACAGGAGGCATCGCTGGAACTACTCAAAATGTTGACCACCTTACAATCTACTCAGGATTAGCCGACTCAATAAGCTCTCTTTTTGGAGGTGCTCCCGTAGAAGCTATTATTTCTGCTACAGCCAGTGCACCCCATGCTGTTACTGCTGGGGTAATCATGATGCTGATCATGGCTGCAATATTATTTACTGGTCTTCTACCTAAGATAGGTAAGTTTGTTCCAAGTCAATCTATAGCAGGCTTCCTTCTAATTTTAGGTGCTGTAGTAACCTTCCCTGGAGATGCTGCAATAGCTTTTTCTGGGACAAACCCTGGTGATTCTTTAGTAGGTGGAGTGACAATAGCAGTAACTGCCTTTGTAGACCCCTTTGTAGGAATGGTTTGTGGAATATTATTAAAGCTTCTATTCGCTGCAGGAATAGGTATATAGAGAAAGGAAATGGTTATGAAAAGTACATATGAAATATCTGTGGCAGGATTAAAGAGAGAGCTGCCAATAATTAAGCTATCACCAGAGCTTTCCATAGCAAGCTTTGTTATTTTAGGAGATTGTGAGCTGGTTACAGCAGCAGCGGCAGAGCTTGAGGTTAAAATACCTGAGATTGATTATATAATTACCGCAGAGGCTAAAGGTATACCTCTAGTTAATGAAATCAGCCGTCTTAGAGGCCTAAGTAAATATATCGTTGCTCGTAAAAGTATTAAGCCTTATATGAAGGACCCTCTTATTGATGAGGTTGTATCCATAACTACTCAAAAACCCCAGCTTCTATGTCTAGATGGCAGTGATGCAGCTTTAATAAAGGGAAAAAGAGTAGCTGTAGTGGATGATGTTATATCCACAGGAGAATCCCTAGAGGCAGTGTGCAGATTAGCAGAAAAGGCAGGAGCAGAGATAGCTGCCAAGGTAGCAATCCTTGCAGAAGGAGATGCTGCAGATCGTAAGGACATTATATTTTTAGAAAAGCTGCCTCTCTTCCCAGGAGAGCTATAGAAAAATCAAAAACTATATATAAAGCTTAAAATTCAAACAGGCTCTAATCTAGCTAATCCTAGGTTGGGGCCTTAAATTATATGGGCAATTTTTCAAAACAGTTTTGTATATAGATGAAGTTCAATATTAATTGATAATAATTATTGACTAATAATATCCTTTAAGATAGTATTATCTTAAATTCAGAATATTATAAATTGAAATGTTTTATTCAAAGGAGAATGATATATGTTTAAAAATATTAAAGGAATTCACCATATCACCTCAATAGTAGGTGATCCTCAAGAAAATGTAGATTTTTATGCAGGAGTTTTAGGGCTCCGTTTAATTAAGCAGACAGTAAATTTTGATGACCCAGAGACCTATCATCTTTACTTTGGAAATGACATTGCAAGTCCCGGAACAGCCATAACCTTTTTCCCTTGGCCAGGAGCCTATCAAGGTGTCATTGGGGATGGACAGGTAGGAATAACCTCCTATGCAGTACCTAAAGGAGCCTTGGGATTTTGGGAGAAAAGGCTTGAAAGCTTTAATATAGACTACACCAAAACAAAGCGTTTTGGAGAGGAATACCTTCAGTTTAAGGATGTCCATGGACTTAATTTAGAATTAGTTGAAAGAGAAGAGGGCATGGAAAACCAGTGGTCCTTTGGAGGAGTAACTAAAGAGGTAGCAATCAAGGGCTTTGCTGGTGCTACACTTTTCTCCTCAGCTCCTGATAAAACCTCAGAGCTCTTAGAGAAGGACATGGGACTTAAGAGGATAGGAGCAGAAGGAGAGTTTATAAGGTTTAAGGCTCAAGGAGAAACTGCTAACATCATAGATTTGAAGGCTGAACCGGGCATTAGAGGAAGGCAGGGAGTAGGTACTGTACATCATATTGCCTGGAGCACAGCAGATGATAATGAGCAGCTGCAGTGGAAGAGCCTATTAGAAGCCTCAGGCTATGGAGTAACCCCTGTACAGGATAGAAATTATTTTAATTCAATATATTTCAGAGAAAAGGGTCATATACTCTTTGAAATTGCTACGGAAGGTCCTGGCTTTGATATCGATGAGCCTATGGAGGCTTTAGGAGAAAACCTTAAGCTGCCAGTGCAATACGAACCCTACAGAAGCAGAATTGAACAGAACCTACTGCCTATCAAGGTTAGAGAGCTTAAGTAGTTAGTTTAAGGAGGAAGCTATTTTGATATCAATAAATCCCGCTTTAAACAGTGAAAGAGATAATTATAAATTGCTCACAGGAAGTATAATACCAAGACCCATAGCCTTTGTTACTACAAGGTCCACACAGGGAGTGTTAAATGGAGCGCCCTTCAGCTTCTTTAATGTAGTAGCCTCCAATCCTCCCATGATCTCCTTATCAGTGCAGAGAAAGGCTGGGGAGATAAAGGACACCGCAAAGAATATAATGGAGACTGGAGAATTTGTAGTTCATATAGTGGATGAACAAAATGTAGAAAAGGTCAATGAAACCTCAGCATCACTACCACTATGGGAGAGTGAGATAGAATTAGCTGGCTTAACAGAGGTCAATAGTGAAAAGATATCTGTTCCTGGCATTAAGGAGTCAAAGGTTAGGATGGAATGTGTGCTGGAGAAGAGCTTAGTTCTTGGTGATACTGAGGCTCCAGCTTGCGACCTTATCATAGCTAGGGTAGTACAAATTCATGTGGCTGAAGAGGTTTATGAAGAGGGCAGGATAAACCCTAAGGTATTAGCTGCCGTATGCCGATTGGCTGGTAATAACTATGCCTCTCTAGGAGAAATATTTGTCCTTGAAAGACCTCTATGAACATTAAAAACTCATTTTAAAAGGAGAAAAAGTATGAAGCATGTATTTGAAAAAGGAAAAAATCCAGATAGCCCCACCCTTCTTTTACTCCATGGTACTGGAGGAAACGAAAGCGACCTATTACCCTTAGCAAGGATGATTGATCCAGAGGCAGCAGTGCTAAGTCCTCTAGGAAATGTTTCAGAAATGGGCATGGCCAGGTTTTTTAGAAGGCTGGCAGAGGGGGTCTTTGATGAAGAGGATCTTATTTTTAGGACCAAGGAGCTGAAGGAATTCATAGATGAGTCCGCAAGAAAATATTCACTCAACAGAAACAACATTATAGCAGTAGGCTATTCCAACGGAGCCAATATAGCCGCAAGCCTGCTTTTTCACCATAAGGATTCCCTAAGAGGAGCAATCCTTCATCACCCCATGGTGCCAAGAAGAGGAATAGATCTGCCAGATTTATCAAGAACTCCAGTATTTATAGCAGCAGGAACCAATGATCCCATATGTCCTAAGGAGGAGGCCCTTGAGCTTAAGGACATCCTTGAGAATGCTGGAGCAGAGGCCAATCTTCACTGGGAGCATAACGGGCACCAGCTCACCTGGGAAGAGGTTAAGGCTGCAGCTGAGTGGTACAGGGCAGTTTTCTAGGAAACTAACTCCTGAAGCTTAGCTATATTTACTGAATTAAGTATTCAAGCTTTATAATAAATAATATAACGGTCCTAATCAGAGGTATATTCTGGTTAGGATTTTTATTATGTCATAAAACACACTATATCCATAATAAGTTAATTATGTAAATGGTTTGTTTTTTTGTGGGGGCGTGATACAATTAGTTTATGAAATATTAACAATATTGTAAAAATAACCCTTTAGATACTAGCTAGCCTAGGTAAAGAGCCTGTTTTTTTATAATAATTATAAAGGATGGATGTTATGAGAAAAGCAAAGAAAAAATTTATACTATCCCTTATGGTAGCGATTATAATGCTATCCTCTGGCTGTGGAGAATCAAAGGACAAACACTATACACCTGACCCCAACGCCGACTACACCCTAGCAGCTAAAACCTCCGCCGGTTCAGTTCACGAGGTGGAGCAAGGTATTTATAGGGTAGAGCCTATAGGGATTAACTACTATATAAAATATGCCGATAAAAGTGATATGAAAAACTGGGTATACCTCTGTAATAAACCAAACTGTAAGCATGATAGTTTTGACTGTAATGCTTATATAGATACAGGTTATGATGTAATTTGGTTATATGATGATCAAATATATTTTAATCAGTCGAATGAACTCTATAGAATGAACATGGATGGCAGCAGCCATGAGAAGGTAAGAGATTTACCGGGAGTAGAGATGGCGATGCAAAGTGGGGGTGTTTCTACCACATATTATAATATTGATGGGAATTTTATTTACTCAACTTTTCCTGGAACAGCTACTGGAAATGAGGAGATACCTGAAAGGACCCTCAGGACTTATGATATATCGTTAATGGATGAAAAAGAGGATAAGTTATTATTTGAAAGGAATCTTTATACACCCTATGATGATGTTATTCTGTACTTATCCGCAGGCGGATGAGGATATACTAAGGGAAAAGATATATTCTTCCGGCTTGAAGAAAAGGGCTCAGATTTAGTTGAAGTTTTTTATGAGTATAATGCTGAAACCGATTCTTTTATAGAGTTGAAGCCTGATGATATATACTTAAAGAAAAGTTACTTTGAGAATAACCGTGGCTACTACTATGATAATGGGTTTATTAAGAAGAACATGGACACTGGCGAAACTTCTAGGATAACAGAGGGTGCTATAGGCAATGGTGATGGACTTATAACGGACAAGTATTTTCTGGAATTTAATAAGCCAGGGCTTAGAGATGAGGAAAAGAAGCTGTTTATCTATGACAGAGAAGGTAAGCTTCTTAATGAACTTAGTTTTTATAGGGATTCAGAAATAGTCCGAATGGGGTATAAAATGTATTGGACCAGTGACAGATTGTTTTTTAGTGTTGTATATGAAGATCTCAGTGAAGATAACTTCTATATTCTTTATGAAGATATAGGCAAAGCTGATGCTGAGATTCACTATAGTTACACTAATTCCTGGAAGGGTGTTCTGAGGCTGGAAGATTTTAATTATTAATATGAATTAAAAGCTAAAGGCTTAGGAGGAGCGTTATGTATGAGGTAAAAAGAGTTTTAGGAAGCAGAAAAATTATCCTTGCCTTTTTGTTGATTTTTGTGGGGAATATCTTGTTTTATCTCTATGAACAGTATTCAAAGTCCTATGACTTTGAAGCTTATAAAGAAAGCTATAATACTAATTTAGAGAAATATAAGGATAAGGATTATCACCTAGCCCTGCAGGAGCTTGAGAAAAGTCATGAAATCTATCAAGGGGCAGCTATGCTTTTGTACAATAAGGAACACTTTGATGATGAGCGTTATCAGCAGAGGTTAGAAGATGCTTATCTGCAGTACCCTGATAGTATTGATCAGGTTTTGGAGCTTACTGATAGCTATACTTATGAGGAATGCTTTGCCGTTAGTGAAGCTATAAGAACCTTAATGGAGCAGCTTCAATTTATGATAACTTATCCAGATATACTGGACAATATAAAAAGTCAGGCCGATCAGATGACCACCGTGAGTATTTTTGCAGATAAGGATTCCTTTTCCTATAAAAATATTCAAAAGACCGTAGAGGATTATGCTGCCCTGGAAAATGCAGAGCTAACCTTAGGCTCTGACCTGGCAGTAAATTCATTTTTTCAAGATGATATCACCGATTATCTAATACTTATTATTCTTATATTAATAACCTTAACCTTTATAGAGGAGAGAAAGAAGGGACTATGGAGCCTTATTCATCAAGGTGCAGCAGGACGTCTGCCTTTAGGACTTTGGCGCATGGGGATAATTCTATTCTCTTCTATTATAGCCTGCTGTCTCCTTTACGGCAGCAAGCTTCTGGTAGCATTTATCCTTTATGGAGGAAGTGAGAATCTTTATAGGCTTGTGCAGTCGGTGCCTATATTCAAGGAATTTTGGGTTCCCATGTCCATAGCACAGCTTCTCTGGCTTTACCTGGCAGTGAAGATTTTAGGAACCTTCCTAATAGGAATGTGTCTGTGGCTTCTAGTGTCCTGTGCTTCCTATTTCAATGTTGCCATAGCTTCCCTGGGGATTTTTCTGGGAGTGGAATATTCCCTTTACAGTCTCATAAGGGACAGCAGTATACTGGTACTATTTAAATATGTAAATATCTTTGGCTATCTGGAGCAGAAGCAGTTTTTTCAGCATTATATGAATCTCAACTTGCTGAAAATACCTGTTCAATCAGGTGTTCTTATGCTTACCTTGACTCCAGTGCTTTTGATAATCTTTATTTCTGCTGCTCTAATTATAACCAGCAGAAAATATCCTATTTCTTCCCCAAGCTTTTTTGCCAGGGCTCTTGATAGTCTAAGAAGAAAAATAAGTGCCAGGCTGAAGACAGGGAGGATATTTATCAATGAGCTCTATAAAAGCTTAGTTATCCAAAAAGGGCTGATTCTTCTAGCTATTCTCCTGGTGGTGATTGTAAAAACCTACTATCCAGGACATATACAATTAGATAACCAAGAGATGTTTTTTGAGAGCTACATGAAGATTATGAACGGTCCTTTAAATAATGAAACCATGAATAAGATTAATTTAAAGCTTCAGGAGCTTCAGGGGCAGATAGAAGAAGAGGAAAAGAATCTTTCTAAGGCTTCAGAAGAAGAGAGTGCTGCCATACAGGATAGAATTCAGAGGCTTACGGGCTCCTTAGATAATATAAATTCAGTGAAGCTTTATGGAGATGAGCTTCTCAAGAGGCAGAGTGAAGAGGGAATAGAAGCTTATTTTATTCCTCATCTGCCCTATAGGAGCATTCTTGACGGGAATGTCAGTGGAAGCTCAAGTAGGCTTCTAGCCATCATAGCCTTAACCTTTTTAGTGCTTTTAGCTGCACCTATATTCCCCTATGAAAGGCAGAGAGACATGGATAAGCTATTAAGGGCTTCCTATAGAGGAAGAGAAGCTCTCTGGAGAAGAAAGGCCTACAGTGCTATTACTGCTGCGGTGCTTCTTTGGATTCTTACCTATGGCTATGAGCTTTATTCAATAGTAGAGAATAGAGGAGGGCTGTTATATTTAAGTGCTCCTGTGCAGAATTTAACCTTATTAGCAGACTTCCCCTGGAAGCTT
>JAEXSY010000515.1 GCA_023440105.1 Bacillota bacterium | reverse complement strand
CTATATGACCGTAATACTGAATCACCCAATTTAGAGCAGATTTCAATACATAGATTAAAAAAAGCACCAAAACCCAGACAAGTAATAATCTTAGATTTTTATTAGGTACATAATCATTTATTATATTCCTGGCAATCATAGGATAAAACAAATCACAAAGAGCTACGGTAAAGGCCGATAGCATGTCTATAAAAAAGAGCTTCTTATGCGGCTTATAATAGCTTATAAATTTCTTAAGAGTCTCCACTAAGTATTCCCCCTTTTATTATTTAATAGTAGATGTCAAAATAAATTTTACCCTTATACTTACAATTAATCAATTTAATTATTTAGAAAAAGTACATAATTATTCTATTAAAAGGAAGATAAAGTGAGGGTTAAATCTTTTATATTAACAAATTGTTTACAAAAGGTTAAGAGAATTGTAGCCTATAGTGAACAAATATAAGATAGAATAAGCTTTAAGATTATTTTAGGAGGAACAGATGAAGATTATATTTGTAAGACATGGAGAAACAGAATGGAATAAATTAGCCAGATTTCAAGGTAGTAGCGATATTGAGCTGTCAGATGTAGGACATGAACAGGCAAGGCTTGTGGGAAAAAGATTAGAAGATATAGATATTTCAGCAATTTATTCATCAACTTTTAAGAGAGCCTATGCTACTGCTATGGCTATAAGAGGAGATAGGGATATAGAGATTCAGAAGGATAAACGACTTGGAGAAATAGATTTTGGCCACTGGGAAGGAATGCTTTTTGAAGATGTTAAGATAAAATATCCTGAGGATTTTGCTATTTATAGGCAGAGGCCTCATGAGTGTGTAATTCCTGGAGAGGGGAGTCTTGATAAAGCAAGAAAAAGAGCATGGCAAGCTCTTAAGGAAATTATTGAGCTTCATAAGGGGACTGATGATAATATTGTTATAGCAGCCCACGGAGGAATAATAAGACTTATGATATTCGAGCTTTTAAATATAGGAACAGAAGCTTTTACTAGCTTTCCCCTGCACAATACTGCTGTATCCGTGGTAGAGGTTACCCCTGAAAGAAATATATTAAGGTTATTTAATGATATAAGCCATTTAGGTTTAGATGCAGAATCAATTTAAAATATAAGAGCCGAAAATTATAGACCATTCAAGGAAAGAAAGAAGTATTCCTGAGGAATGGTCTTTTGCTGTTTATGATAGCTGTGATTTATATGTTAAATAATTGTTTCAAAGAAAATATCTGAGAAACTTATTGTATAATAGTATAAATAGCTTGATGATGCACTATTGGATTGAATATCATAAAATAAGGAGGAATGGGTTTTGGAGAGAGCGTGGTGGAAGGAAGCAGTAGTATATCAGATTTATCCTAGAAGCTTCATGGACAGCAATGGAGATGGAGTAGGGGATTTACAAGGAATTATTGCTAAGCTGGATTATTTAGTGGAATTAGGCATTGACGTTATATGGCTCTGTCCAATATACGACTCCCCTAATGATGATAATGGCTATGATATAAGAGACTATGAGAATATAATGAAGGAGTTTGGAAGCTTAGAGGACTTTAAGCTCTTACTTTCTCAGGCACATGCTAAAGGTCTCAAGATAATTATGGATCTTGTAGTGAATCATACCTCTGATGAGCATAGATGGTTTATTGAAGGGAGGAAATCTCCTGATAGTCCATATAGAGATTATTATATATGGAAGGAAGGTAACCTTGCATCTCCTCCTAATAACTGGGGAAGTGCCTTTAGTGGTTCTGCTTGGAAGTATGACTCAGATATGAAAATGTTCTATTTACATCTCTTTTCACCGAAACAGCCAGACTTAAATTGGGAAAATCCTTCTGTAAGAGAAGAGATATATAAGATGATGACTAAGTGGCTGGATATGGGAGTGGATGGTTTTAGGATGGATGTTATTAATTTTATTGCCAAAGATCCAGATTACCCACAAGGAGAAGCTTCCCCCAGCAGTAAGTATGCCAGCTTCTTTCCCTTTGTAGCTAATAAAGAAAAGTCTCATGAATATTTGAAGGAAATGAATAAAAGAGTTCTTTCCAAATATGATGTTCTTACTGTAGGAGAGACTCCTGGTGCTACCATAGAGGATGCAAAGAAGTACTCAGGCTTTCATAGAGATGAGCTGAAAATGATATTTCACTTTGAACACATGGATATAGATGGTGGAGAGAGAGGGAAATGGAGTACTGATAGATTTAAGCTTACAGACCTAAAGAGGATATTCACCAGCTGGCAGAAAGGGCTTCACGACTCGGCCTGGAACAGCTTATACTGGAGTAATCACGATCAACCCAGAGTTGTTTCGAGATTTGGCTGTGACTCTAACCATAGATACTTAGAAAAGTCTGCAAAAATGCTTGCCACCTGCCTCCATATGCTTCAAGGAACCCCTTACATTTACCAAGGGGAAGAGATTGGAATGACCAATGCTTCTTTCGAAGCTCTTCAGGACTATAAGGATATAGAGACCCTAAATGCTTATAAAGAAATGGTCCTTGAGGGGGATTTAGATCATGAGACTATGATGGCATATATTCATAAAGCCTCAAGAGATAATGCTAGGACACCTATGCAGTGGAGTGATTCTAAGAATGGAGGCTTCACAGAAGGAACTCCATGGATAAAGGTAAATCGAAACTATAAGGATATAAATGTAGAGTCCCAGCTAAGAGACGAAAATTCTATATTAAACTATTATAAAAAGCTTATAGCTCTAAGGAAAAAACATCCAATTATTATTTATGGCAGCTATGAGGAGATAAAGAGTAACTCTACAGAAGAGGAAGTATATGCATATATTAGAGAGTTAGAAGGGGAAAGACTTATAGTAATAAATAATTTTTGTGAGAGAAAGATTTATTTTAATGAGGGAGAAGAGCTTGACCTTAGAGATGGAGAACTCCTTATAACTAATTATGATCAGGGAAGCTTTTTGAAGGACTTTACCTTGAGACCTTATGAATCAAGGGTTTATATTATAAAGTAATATTGTATATACTTGAATTTATTATGTAATACTGGAAGGAAATTGTGGAGATTAATATGAATGTATACGTATCACATTTAATAACAAATAAGGATATGCTTTCCATAAAGGAAAAGTATCCTATAGGTATAGAAATAGTTAACTTTGCTAGCGCTTTTAGTCTGGATAATAAGGAGGAGGAGCTGGCTATCCTCCATGGGGGTATAGGTGAGCATCTGAAGGAAAAGGTAACTGTTCATGGTCCTTATTCCGATATGTCACCGGGTAGCCCGGATAGAAAAATAAGAAGAGTTACAATGGAAAGATTTCAGGAATGCTATGAGATTGCTTCAAAGGTACTTAATGCTGAAAGGATAGTTTTTCATAGTGGTTTTATTCCTAAAATAACCTATAGCGAAGAGTGGTTAAAATACTCCAAAGAATTTTGGAAGGAATTTTTGCAGGATAAAGAGAAGGATGGTATCAATATTCATGTGGAAAATGTCCTTGAGGAGGATTACAAGCTGCTTCGAGAGCTGGTGGATTATATAGATAAGCCTAACTTTTCTATATGCCTTGATATAGGTCATAAAAATGCCTGTTCAAGTCTATCCTTAGAGGAATGGATTAAAGCCTTGGGAAAAAGAATAGGTTATGTCCACCTTCATAATAATGATGGCAGAGGAGACCTTCACAATCCTATAGAGGAGGGAACTATAGATATACAAGAAGCTCTGAAGCTTTTAAAGGAATATTCTAGTGATGCTTCCTGGTGTATAGAGGTGTTTTCTAAGGAAGGGATAGAAGCTTCTTTGAAGTGTTTAATAGAAAGTGGTTATATATAATATTCTGATCCTATGGATGAAGCATATATCTCCAATAAACAAAAAATGAGCTTGGCAGCTCATTTTTTTTATTTGAATAAATGTATTTTGTTGGTGCTGTTAAGCTTTTTAAGAGTTATGACTATCATAGGGAAGAGGAATATCCCTAGTATACCCATGACCTTATTTCCAATATACATACTTATGAGGGTTGCAATGGGATGAAGACCTATCTGGTCTCCTACGATTTTTGGTTCTAATATATTTCTGACTACAGTAATAATTAAATACATAACTACTATGCCGATGGCAAATAGATAATTTCCAAGTATAGCTTCAATAATAGCCCAAGGGACTAAAATGCCTCCGGTTCCTAGGACTGGTAGAATGTCAATTAAAGCGATTAAGCCTGCTATAGCTATAGCGTTATTTACTCTTAATATAGAGAGTCCTATGGAAAGCTCTATAAAGGTTAAAATCATCAGAAGAGCATAAACCCTTAGTATTTTAAAGATACTATCCACAAAGTAATGTTTTACATCATATATTATGCTCTTAGCCTTTGGAGAAAATTGCTTCATTATAAATTCCATAATCCTATCATAATCAAGAGTTAAGAAAAAAGAAGATATAATTGTAAATATTAGCCCTATAAAAGTGCTGGGTATAACGGCTACTATGGCCGTTATAAGAGCTAATGAGTTTTTTGATAGTGAGGTTACCATAGATCCCAGGGTTTCAATGAGATTAGGTATAATATCCTCTAAAGCAAATACCAGGTCTGGAGAAAAGTCTGAAACGAACTTCTCTATCTTACCAAAAAGTATCAAGAATGCGGGTTCTACGCTGTCACTATAAAATTCAGGTATCATAGAGAACAAGTTTTTAATACCCAGAAGAGATCTCATGAATAGCAGTGAAATCAGTACTCCTACTATGGCAAAAAATAGAGCTAGAACAACAATACTTGCAATTTTATAGGGAATTTTAGTTTTCTTGGTTATAAGAAGTATGATTGGCCTCATAGCTAAAGTGATAGAAAAGGCAAGAATAAAAGGAAGAAACCAGCCTATGCCATATTTTAGTGCAACAAAGGCAATGAGTGCTACAATCATGAAATATATAAAATTTATAATAAATGCTGTTTTTTTCTCTAAATTCATAGTATTAGACCTCATTTTCTTAATAATACAAGATTAATGCTTGTAAATATGTACCAAAGGACGAGCATTTTCTTATACTTATATAATAACACTTATTACTAATTAATACCATTAAGTTAATGAAAAGTGTATAAATTATTCTACAATTCGTATTATTAATTTATAATCACTGAAAAGTATATTTTTAAAGGTAAAGAATATTGTGTAATAAATGAAAAAAGAGGTGCAAATTCGACAAAAATATCGTATAATCTTTCTAGGATGAAATTAAGCTAAAAGTATATTTCCATTTTGCAACAGGTATAAGGGACAGGTATTTGAGTTTAGAAATTATATATTATTATCTTAAAATTATAATCAGGCTTAAAATAATCCTAAAGGAGCTTTTTATAAAGGCTCCTTTTTATTGTTATTATTATCAGGGCTTGTTTCTTGAGTTTTTTCTAGTATTGAGCTTAAGTTAGCTTTTTGTGAAGCTATTAGAGATAGGTTGTCTGATATGACTAGTAACAATGATGACATAACGGAAAGCTCATCTACTTCTTTACCTTTTGATAGTATAATTGCTATGTCAAGGGCTAGTAAAGCTAATTCCTCAGGAGTGTATTGGGTGAAATCAATCATAATAATTCCCTCCTTCTTTAATATTAATGATGGAGAAAATAAAAATATTCCTCATAATGGAATTAAATTAAATGAATAAAGAGGAATTCTATCTTTTGTATTGAATTTATAATTTAAGAATATTTTAATAAAGGAGAGGTGAGAAATGGATAGATTTTATTTAACCTTTGAAAATACAGATACAGCTACAACAAAAAGTGGAATAAGCATCCCTGTAGATTATTCCTTTTGGCCTAAGGTTATGAAGTACTTTACAGATAGGTCTACGTCCTTCCTAGTAGAATGCTGGGAAGATGAAAAAGAAGCTATTCGTTCAGCCTCCAGCTATGGCGAGAAGAAAGAGGATATTGCATCAAAGCTTCTGACCTTTGAAGGAAGACTCACAGAGGAGTTTATTAATGAGCTCATCAATGAACCTTTTGATCATGAAGGGAAGATAAAGTGGTTTACATTAAAGCTGAAGCAGGATGGAGAATACATTCTCTGTGCAGCTCACTATGGCAGTGAATTTATTACAGGGTATCTAAGAGCAGATGATAAGATATTTATTGAAGAAAATTTACCGAAGGATTTTTCTCTAGAGGTAATTTATGAAGAGTAATTTACAATTGTCTTTATTATTCTGAGAAGTTAATATATCAATAATTCAGTAAACGTTATTATGAGTTTGACTATTTAGGGTGCAGTATTTTCTGCACCTCCTTTATAGTGTTATAATATTTCTCCTAAAATAATAATATATCATATAAGAATAGCTTATTAGGCTTAAAATTATAATGCGGGGAGGAAGCTATGGGTAAGTATGTTAAATGGGGGAGTATAATTCTGTTAGTGTTAGTATTTTTAGCAGCGGGAGCATATGCTGCAGGAAGACTGATTAAGGATTCTGATGGAAAAGATAATGGAAGTGCACCGGTAGAGCAGGAAGATAAAACAGAAGAGGATACCACTTCAGCTTTTTTTAAGGAAGATAAGGTGGATGAAAAAGATCTGAATTCAAAAGAAAAAGTTTATGATATGATCCATGTAATGGCTAACACCCTCATTATCGCAGAGGATGAACTGGTATGGGGGAAGCAGACTATAACAAAGGACAGAGTTCTAGCAGTTATGAAAGCAATGGAAGAGCTTGATATTACTGATGAAAAGCTCTGGGAAACCTTAAGGCGCTGGGAGCAGCAGGATTATAGTGAAGGCGTTGAGGATCATAACTATGTATGGAGAAAATATTTAGATGGAACTGTAGGTAAGGCAATTAAGCTTAAGGGAGACAAGGAGTAGGGGTATTATGCAAAGGATGAAATATAAAGCGGTTATTTGGGATTTTGATGGAACCTTATTTAATACCTATCCAGTAATGGTAAAAGCCTTTAAGGAAGCGCTTTTAATGAGAGGCTATGTGGAAACAGAGGAGCAGATATTAAAGCATATGAAGGTGTCCGTAAG
>JAEXSY010000514.1 GCA_023440105.1 Bacillota bacterium | reverse complement strand
CTTACGGACAGTGTAGCTGTTGCTACCGATGTGAGGGATTATGATATATCCTATCAACTGGGGGCTAGTGATACAGGCTTTAATGATGTGGCTAATCTTACTGAAGAGTTTTCTTCTTTAGATTATGTAACTAGAAGCAGCTATTATTACTTTGGAGGCTCTTCAGTGATTGTGGATGACTCTCTAGCCTCCAATAGGCTTAAGGAAGTTCAGGGAGATAATGATAATATTGAAGTCTATGCCGTAGTTTATGCTATAGAGGACAGCGAGTTTATTAAGCTATTAGAGGATAATGGCTTAGATAAGGCTACCTTTATGAACCCTGATAAGCCTCTAGCTGTAATAGCAGATTTTATACAAGCCTATGATAATGATCAGGAAAAGTTTATATCTTTTGATGCCTTAAACAAGGATCAAGGAAGCCTTACCTTCAAGTTTGTAGATTACGATAAATATAATGAAATTCCCGAAGATAAGCTAGAAGGCACCCCTGAAGAGGAGTACACCGATTATCTTACCTTGGATTTTGGTTATGTAACAGATACAGTTCCTTATGGTACTAGTTATAATTATGGTAATGAACTGATGGTTTTTTACCCTCAAAGCCTTGTAAGCAAGGCGTTTCCTACAGATGAGATGCCAAATGCGAGAATAGTTATATCCTCCGATGACCATGAAGAGACTTATAATCAGATTATTGAGGTTCTTGAAAATAAAGGAATGCCTATTGACGTTCTTACAGATTATGCTTCCTTCGAAGATAATGATAGAAACATGATACTTATTGTCAATGTCTTTTCCTATGGATTTATAGTGCTTATTTCTCTTATTGCTGTAGCTAATGTGTTCAATACCATTTCTACAGGAATAAACCTTAGAAGAAGAGAATTTGCCATGTTAAAATCCGTGGGAATGACCCAGAAGGGCTTCAACAAGATGATGACCTTTGAGAGCATCCTCTATGGAGTGAAGGGGCTTATATATGGCCTTCCTGTGGCAACCTTAGTGACCTATGGTATTTACAGAAGTATCAATGAGGGAGTGGAAACAGACTTCTATAATCCTGTATTGGCCGTAGCTATAGCAGTCCTTAGTGTTTTTGCTGTAGTCTTTGCCAGCACTATATATTCCATGAAGAAAATTAAAAGGGATAATCCAATTGATGCTTTAAAGAATGAGAATCTATAGTTTGTAAGCGGCTTAAGTCTAAGCTCTTGATGAATAAAGTACTAGTTACTGCTGTGGCCCCGCACCATCGTGGACCTACAACATCAGCTAATGTAAGCAACAATTTAAAATAGAAAAGGACCATGTTCCTTGATAGCTTCTGTACTTCCCGCAGAAGCTATCTAAGTGGCATGGTTCTTTATTTTTTGCTGATTTATTCCCGTACTAATGCCAGGATAGGTAATAAATTATTTTTATCTGTAAAGTCCACAGGTTTATCAAAGGCTTCCAGCATTCCTAAAGCATCCTCATCAGGATTTTTCATGCTCTGAAGCTTTTTCTTCATCATGTTCATAAGGAGCTTGTTTCCTGTGCTCAGTTTAGAAAAGTCAAAGCCTCCTCTGCAGTAGAAGGTGTGAATAGACCTTCTTTGTTCTTCTGTTAAATTTGCTTCCCAAACCTTCTGAAGATCTTTCTCTCTTGGAGGAGTGGCGCCTACAGCAAAGACAATTAACTTCTTGTCCTTTAAGCTCTCAAAGTTCTTTTTGATAAGAGTCAAGCCATTAATACCTACGGCATATAGGCCCCCTCCGTATATTATAGTGTCATAGGGAGTTAAATCCTTTAAGGTTAGCTTGCTATTTTCTTTAATATCGCAGGAGAGCTCCTGGGAGAGCCACTGTGCATACTTTTTGGTATAGCCTGTTTTACTTTTGTATACAACTAGAATTTTATTAGACATTCATATCCCTTCTTTTTTGATGTTATTTTGCTTTTGATATGCATATTAGTCTTTAATTACTAAGAAATTCAACTATGGCTAAGAACCCTTACAAGGTTTATTTACCATGGCATTTTATTTTTTTATTGCTCTATAATAATTATATCTCTATTAATAGGTATATGCTTATATATGTTGATAAATAAATAACAAAAGCTGTGAATTTTTTATGCATAAAAGTAAATGCCTTATAAATAGCTTAAATATTGTGTAAAATATAACATTAATTAGTAACGTTGCTAATTTATCCTAGTATACTGATTATAGAGTGATGAAATGGGAGGGTTAGCATGGACAATTATAGAAGCATTAAAAAAGTACTCTTTGTTTTGCTTATTGCTAATATCGCGGTAACAGCTGCTAAGATTCTCTTAGGCGTTATAACTAATAGTTCTGCTTTATCTGCTGATGGTTTTCATTCTCTTGCTGACAGTGCAAATAATGTTATTGGGATAATAGGAATAACCGTAGCTTCGAGACCTAAAGACGTAGAGCATCCTTATGGATATAAGAAGGTAGAAACCATGGCGAGTCTTATCATATCTGGTGCACTTTTATTTATGGCTTTTAATGTGATAAGCGAGTCTATTTATAAGATTTCTCATCCTGATACCATTTATATTTCCCTGGAAAACCTATTGATTCTTGCTTCTACCATAGTAATAAATATTTTTGTTGCCACTTATGAGAGGAAGAAAGGACAGGAGTATAACAGTCAATTCCTCGTTGCTGATTCTATTCATACAAAAAGTGATGTATTTGTGTCTATAGGAGTTATTATTACCCTAATATTAATTAAGCTTGGGGTTCCACCAATAATTGATGTGGTGATTTCCTTTGTGGTTGCAGCTTTCATCCTGAAGGCGTCTTATGACATATTTAAGGATTGCATGTCTGTCCTTATGGATAAAAAGACTTTAGAGTTAGAAGAGGTAGAGACAGTGGTAAAGGAGTTTCCTGTGATTAAAAATGTCCACAAGGTACGATCTCGAGGCTTTCAGGATCATATTTATTTGGATATGCACATTTTAGTAAATATTGATCTAAATGTAGAGGAGGTTCACGATCTTGTTCATGAAGTTGAGAGAAAGCTTCAGGAGAAAACAGATAAACAGATAGATTTAGTTATCCACGTAGAGCCTTATTATGAGGACTATCCTTCTCGGGTGCCTTCAAGATATTGATTGTATTAGAT
>JAEXSY010000494.1 GCA_023440105.1 Bacillota bacterium | reverse complement strand
CTTGATGTCAAGTGTTTTTTTACATTTTAAAAGCAAACCATGAGTTCTGATTTGCTTAGTTAAATCTTTATTACAAAGTAAAAAATACATCTTAAATATATTGAGAACTTTTAACTCTCTAGTTATTTAATACTTCATTGCATTTATTTATATCCTTGAGTTTTATGTAATTTTCGCAAATATTTCTCAAGGTTTCTATAAGTCTAGCATCCTTACTTTGAATTCTAAGCTCCTTAGCTCTTTCGTAATGATTAAAGGACTCCTCCAGATTATCAAATTCATAGAACAATCTTCCTAAAGAATTTTCTATTTTTGACATTTTATCTATATCATCAAGCTCATGGTAGATTTTTAAAGCCTTAGTGGAATACTCTATAGCTTCATTCAAATGACCTTTGGTGTTTTTCTCCTCAGAAATTTGTAAAAGCGAACGGGCATATTCCTTCTTATTGCCTATTTGCATAAACTTTTGCTTTGCTAGGTATGAATAGTTAATAGATTTATCTAGATTATTTAGCTTAAAAAAAGTATTTGCTATGTAAAAGTAGATCTTTCCTAATAAAAAGTCATTTCCGATATTATTATCTATAAAAACCTTTTCTGCTTGTTGAAGATAGCTATTAGATGAATGGTATGCCTTTACTCTGTAGGTTATATTCGCCAAATAAAGAAAGGTTTCAATGATTTCTTCATTCTTATTATTTTTTATGAATATTACATTAGCCGATAAAAAGAATTGCTGAGCTAAAGTATAATCTTTCTTCTCCATATATACCTTTGCTCGTAAAAACAAGTTTTTAGCTTTTCTGTATTCTAATTTATACTTTTCTGCATAATACAATGCTGATTCTATCTTTTCCTCAGCAGAAAGGATATTGCCGCTAGCTATGTAGCCTTCTGCAATTTGCTCAAAGAAAGTACAGATTTTTTCAGCTTGGCTTTCCTCTGATTCCATGAGATACTCAACGGTAGTCTGCAGAGCATCAGCTAAATATTCCAGCAAATCCATAGAAGGATTAGATTTACCCGATTCCACTAAACTAATTTGTCCAGGGGTTATCCTCTCTCCTGCCAAATCTTTAAGTGTCATGTCTAATTCTTTTCTCTTACGTTTAATTTTTTCCCCTAAAGATAAAATTTCCATAGTTCACTCTTCCTTTACACCTCTATATAGGTACTGCTTATAATTAATACACTTTTTTACTATATTATAACATATTTTTTGTAGTAACATCAATTTTAAATTAATTTATATTAAAAAATTTAAACGAATTAAAGCACTTATTTGGAAATAAAAAAAGCCAGGCTCTTAGCCTGACTTTTAGTATATTATTTCATCCAATGGATCATACCATCATAGGTGGAGCCCATGGTATCCATCATTCTTTTGCTGGTACGTCTTATCATCCTCTGCGTCCTTTTATCCATAGAGGAAACAATAACAGTACCAATAGCTACGCCCATTAAAGCGCCAGTTGTCATTCCTGAAAAAAAGTTTCCCATATAATCCACTCCTTAAGATAGCATAATTATATTTATACTATTATGGTGTACACAAAGGGAATTATTAATCTATGTAAATTTTCCCTTCATATATCCTCTAAAGCTTCTTTTGCTAAGGCGTCTGCCATATCATTAAACTTATCTCCAGAATGCCCTTTCACTTTTATAAAATTTACTTTTATTTTTTTCATATTTTTTTGCATGTACTCATGGTAACCTTTAGTAACAGCATTATTTCTCTTCCAGGTTCCTAATGCCCAGCTTTCGATTCCTTGATAGTCAAAATAAATTGCTACCTCTTCATAATTATTATTCAAAGCAAATTCTACTGCTCTCATAGCTCCCATTACTTCTCCCGATACGTTTCTAAGAGCCGCTGCTTCTTCACTTTCTCCAACTCCCTTATCCTTAAATATAACCTCGTCATTTATTACGGCAACCATTCCATAGGAATATCTTCCCTTTATAACATTATAGCTACCATCTACATATATACATAAGCCTTTACTCCTTGAAGAATCTTCATCTTTAGTTAATAAAGCATCTTTGTCAGCTTCCTTTTTACTTAAGGTGGTGACTCCATTATGAATCTCCAGATATTCCTCTGCCTCATTTTTTGTCAGGAAGCTTTTATATACAGCGCCCTTAAAGCCTATAACTTCTTTTTTACAATCATCCCAGGAGGTATATATCTTATTCCCCCCACTCTTCCCTTTAAATACTGCATAATACTTTGCCATAAATTGTACCCCTTCAAAGATAATTATTGAATTATTTAGCTATATAACTATTATTTCATCTATAAAATTATATACCTTGTCTATTTTACCTCCAGAAGTAAACTTATTTAAGTATATAATTACATTTTCCATTATTTCTAATATACTCTTTTCTCCCTCCCAATTAGATAGTATTACTTCCTTAGGTACATCTTCAATTATTCTAGTAAGAGCAAAAACAGCTACACCTAGGTCATCAAGCCTCCCAATAAAAGGAACCTTGTCAGGAATCAGATCAAAGGGCATAGTTATATAGGAAATACATATCCCTAGTACTATTTTAGTTTTTAGAGGAACCTTTTTATCCTTAAATAGACGAATAACTAAAGCCAGTATTTCTGGAACTAATAAAGCATAGTCACTATAATCAGCAAACTTTTCAGGAATTTTATTCTCTAAGGTATTCCTGAAATCTGTGTAATAATCTTCAGTTTTATCTATAATCTCTTCGTCCTCAGTGCTCTGCTCATTATTATCTATTACTAGAGCCTCTCCCCCAATTTTTTCCTCTACAAATATAGTTTTATTTTCTTGATTATTTTTTTCATCTTGTACTTTTATTTCATTATCAGTCTTTTCTTCAGTTGTCTCTTCTTTGCTATGAAGCAGAGCATCTATTGAAATATTAACATTCTCTACTGCTGCAATTAATTCCCCTATCAATATATCTATTTTAGTAATATCAAAGGAGACATAAGGCACCTTTTTTAAGAGTTTATCTATCTCTAATACAATTTCCTTATCACTATAATTAATGCCTTCTAATGCAAGCTTCTTTAGAGCTATCTTTAACGCCTTATTTCTAATAAAAGAAAAAATTCCAATTCTATTCACCTTAATGTCCTTGATTTTTAACTTTATAATATTTCCTTTAGCCTCTGTAAGCTCTGCTTTTATTAAGAACTTAATTTTAAAAATAGTTCTAAAGGTTCCTATGATCTCAATATTGCTATTTAGGGATACCTCATTAATTGATAGATTATCTATCTTAAGAAAATCATTAATTATAGACATTATATCTTGTTCCTTAAGCTTAGCTTCAATATTACTAATATGCATTTTCCTACCTCCAAATATTATTGTGAAAATTTTTGTAAAATATTATTATTACTCTGTATAATGTCTAGGATAAATAATAGCTGCTATTATCAGCCCCCCTATTAATCCTCCTATATGACCAAAATTATCTATGTTTGGCTGAGTTAAGCCAATAAAAATATTGATACCTACTACTGAAAGAATATTTGTCAGGAAATCTCTTCCGATTTTATTTTTTTCTCTAAATCCAAAGATTAATGCTGCTCCCATTAGACCGAAGATTGCCCCAGAGGCACCAATAGAAAGGGAGTCAGACATAAAAAAGCTCAGAAGGCTTGAGGTAATAGCTGAAAATATATAGATAATTATATATCTAAAGGTTCCAAAGGTTCTATCGATGAGTCCTCCTAAAGCATTCAATGCATACATATTAAAAAGAAGGTGAATCAAGCCCCCATGTAAAAAGGCAGCAGTTATCAATCTATAATACTCACCAGAAGCTATAGCATAGTTTTCCTTAGCCCCTAATCTATATAGGGTATAAACATCTATATTCATTATGCTTCCCGATAAGTAAGCACTATAAAGAAATATAGCTACATTAATAATTACTAGTCCAATAGTAACCTTCGAGGATAGGTCTATTGGAGATGCATTTAACTTGTCTGGCCTCTCAATTACAAGCTTTAAAAAGTCTGTATTTTCATCAGCCCATAGTATATCATTGGAATAACTTACAATTAATTTCTTATAATTATGTTCACTATCCTCAGAATAATACCTATCATGGGATATTTGCTCTTCTCTTGTATAAATGACTGCATCAACAGCATAAGGCTGTCCCTTCTCAGTTAGATAGCTTTTTAAGCTATTTAAGCTTATATAATCAACCTCTTCTTCTGCAACAATTACAGCTATATTTCCCTTATCTGTATATTTTACTGCAACCCAATGGGAACTATAGTTATCCCTATACTCCTCTACAACAAAACCATAGTTATCAATAAGCTGCTTAAATAGTTTTTTCTCTTTTTTATCTATCATAAGCTCTCCTTTAAAAATGCATCCATATAGAAGTTCATTGAATTCTATATAAACATTATAAATGACCCCTTATTGAAAAACAAATTAATAAAATAGAAATAAAAAAAATCCCCGTTTCGGGGATTCTTACTATTCTAGATCTTCTCCATTACTTTCAATGACCTTCTTGTACCAGTAGAAGGATTTTTTCTTCGTACGTCTTAGTGTTCCATTACCCTCATTATCTCTATCCACATAAATGAAGCCATAACGCTTTTTCATTTCTCCAGTGCTGGCTGACACTAGATCTATGCAGCCCCAGGAGGTATAACCCATGAGATCCACACCATCTA
>JAEXSY010000471.1 GCA_023440105.1 Bacillota bacterium | reverse complement strand
GTGTAACGGCGGTAATTCCATCTATGAACGGGATGCAGGAACCATCGGAGGAAGAATGGTCCATCTTAGATGCTTTTAGCAATGCTATGAGTATAAATAAAAATACCACAGGAGCGGAGCTTTTAGGTGTACATTTTGAAGGTCCTTTTTGTGGCAAAGACTATGCTCTCACAGAAGAACCTGTAACACCTAATGCGGAGAAATACAATAAGCTTTTAGATAGAGCCCAGTGCTTAAAGAGATGGACGATAGCACCAGAGATTTCAGGAACTCTACCATTGATTCGTGAGGCTAGAAAACGAGGAATAAAGGTATCTATTGGTCATTCAGCTGCCACGTTCGATCAAGTAAACAGTGCTTTTGAGGCTGGAGCAAATCAAGTTACCCATCTGTACTCAGGAATGAACGGTGTTTATAGAGTCAATGGTATGAGAAAGCCAGGTCTTTTAGAAACAGCCTTTATAATAAAGGATCTATATTCTGAGGTGATTTGCAATGGAGTACATATCTGTCCTGAAATGCTCAATATGATTTATAAAATTAAGGGCTCCGATTATTTTTGCATTGTATCAGATTCTCATTATAGGTCTCTAGATGAGGATACTAACTATGACTCATTAGAAAGAGTAAGATATATAAAAAGACCTAATGGATATGCCTTAGATAGTGCTATGCCCTACAATGAAATGATTAGGCTATTGGTTAATAGAGCTAATATTCCTCTTATTGAAGCTATAAGAATGGGTACAATAACTCCTGCTAGGGCTATGGGCATAAGTAATCGCAAAGGCCTACTGGCAGAGGGCTACGATGCAGACATTGTAGCATTTGATGAAAATATTAATATAAAGCTAGTTATTGCTAGAGGAGAGGTACTTTATAATTTTTTGTAAAATTAAAAGAAAGAAGGGATGGATTAATGTTAAAGCTATTATGGACGGGAGAATATGATGAAAGCTGGGCTAAAAAGTTTTCAGAGTATGCTGAGGTAACAAGAAAGGGTTTGGGATTAACAGGAAATATCATAAATAAAATGGATGAGGATGAGCTTATAGAGGCTCTTCAGGGAATAGATGTATTGCTAGTAGGATATGACAAGGTTACTGAAAGGGTACTGAAGTCATGCCCGGATCTTAAGCTTATATTAAGTGTCAGAGATGGTCCTGAGGAGAACATTGACCTGGAGGCGTGCAGCATGCTGGGTATTCCAGTTATGTCTAGTGCGGGACGTTGCACTGTTTCTGTGGCAGAATACACCTTTCTCTTAATGATGCTTCTAGCAAGACCTGTGGTAAGCCTCACCAATAGAATGAGAGAAAGTGGATGGACCAAGGATAATCGAAAGGAACTAAGGGATATATCTGAAACCTCTACAGAACTCTATGAAAAGACTCTGGGAATAGTAGGAGCAGGAAGGAATGGACAGCATCTGGCAGCTCTGGCCAGAGGATTTAGCATGAGGGTAGTAGCTTACGATCCTTATGCCGATGAAGAAAAGATGAAAGCTTTAGGAATTGAGCTCATGCCTCTGGAGGAGGTAATGAAGGAAGCAGACTATATCAGTGTTCTAGCAAGGCTAACTCCAGAAACAGAAGGATTGGTAGGAAGAAAGGAAATAGCCTGTATGAAGCCTACGGCCTGCCTTATAAACACTGGAAGAGCAAAGCTAATAGACAATGATGCTCTTTTAGACGCACTTGAGAATAATGAAATAAGTGCAGCTGCTCTAGATGTTTTTGAACAGGAGCCTGTGGGAAATGATAGTAGAATATACACAATACCAGAGGATAAGCTTCTAATCACTCCACATGGCGCAGGTGTAACTAGAGAAAGGGTTCATCATCAGAGTAAGTCTCTCTATATTCAATTTGTGGACTTTATTAAGGGGAAAAAACCTTCAGGCCTTTGTACAAAGAGTGTTTTTGAAGAGAGTGCCTTTAAAGAAAGAGGAGGTAAACTTATAGCTGAGCAGTAAAAATAAAGTTTTAATTTCGATTTTATTAATATTATAAGGTATATATGAATTTGATCATTATTGACAGGTTATCATTTTAGCCATAGAATTATGTTAATTAATTTGTGTTTAAGGCAGGTAATATTGTGAGTAATGAACAGATAAAAAAGAGCTTAATTAAGACAGCAAGGGGTATAGCTAATACCTTTGGCTTATATTGTGGTACTGTTATATATGAAGTTAAAGACAATAATTCCATAGTAGTGGAATCAAGCCACAATAAGGTTACTGGTGAAGCTGTAGGAGATGCCTATGAGGACTTCTTAGATAAGATAGAAAATGAATCTATGGATCGGCTAAAAGAATCCTTTGCTAGTGCTAGGGATGTAGAAAATATTCGCGTTAATATGAATAATGGAAAAAATCTTAAGCATACAATGATTCATTATATTGGTGAAGGCTATCATTATGCATTGGCAATAAACTTTGATAATACAGTACTATTAATGGCAGAATCAGCCTTGAAAGATTTTAATACTACTCAGGAGGAAGATACCTCAGTGGACTCCGAAATGAAAATGCTAGAGGGTATTTTTGACAGCTGCCACTTAGCAATGGGCAAACCAATATATATGATGGATAAAAAGGACAGAGTTGAATTGGTTAGACTTCTAAGGGAAAAGGATGCCTTTACCTTTCATAAGAGCATTCCCTATGTAGCAGCTCAGTTGAAGGTTTCTAGATATACCATTTATAATTATTTAGATGAGATTGAAAAGAAGAATAAGTAAATAGTAATTTATATAAGAATAGACCTTCCGTTCTAAACGGAAGGTCTATTCTTATTTTAAGTGAGGTACAAAATGGATTAATTGCTTTATATTATTTATGATAGCACAGATACTTAATTTATTCAACAAATTAAACAAATAATTATGACATTATTCAACAAAATGTTTAAATTATTCAGATGTTATGTTAAACTGTTATTAGCTTAGCTGTTTGAAATGTAATGTAAAATGTAACATATAGAAAAATACCATTAAGTATATGTTGATCTATTTATCAAATTTTAGAAAGAGATGATATTTATGAATATTGTATTGAATTCTATTAATGGAGTTTTGCCATTAGGCATTATGGGCTTTATGGGCTTTATATTAACTAAAAAGAGCCTTTTATCGAAAAATACCATCAAGGAATGTAATAAGCTTATTTTTAATGTTTTACTTCCTGCATCCCTATTTAGTAGTGTTTATAGTGCAGGAGAGGCTACAGGGATACGTCTTAAGTTCATAGTTATAATCATTTTTATGGAGATTAGTATTATTATTTCAGCTATAGCTATTTCATGTATGGTATCTAAGGAGATAGCACAAAGAGGAGTTATGTATCAAGCTATGTTTAGGTCTAATATGATACTGTTTGGTACAGCTATAGCTGGTAG
>JAEXSY010000272.1 GCA_023440105.1 Bacillota bacterium | reverse complement strand
TTCCTGTTATCGGTGATTTGTTCTTTAAAAATACCTATATAACTACCTATATTGGCTTTGGTATATTGGCAATAGCATACATTGTATTGTATAAAACTCGATTTGGTTTAAGACTTAGAGCCTGCGGAGAGCATCCACAAGCAGCTGACTCTGTAGGGGTTAATGTTTATAAGATGCAGTACGCTGGAGTTATGATTTCAGGACTTTTAGGCGGAATCGGTGGATTAGTTTTCGTTGTACCAACCTCTACTAATTTTAACGCTACTGTAGCTGGTTATGGATTCTTAGCTCTAGCAGTTTTAATATTTGGTCAGTGGAAGCCTATGAGGATATTATATGCTTCATTATTCTTTGGGCTTATGAAGACTATAGCAGCCTCTTACTCAGGAATAGAGCTTCTTAAGAATCTGGGTATTCCAAATGACTTCTATAAGATGGTACCCTATATAGCTACATTAATTGTGCTTGCCTTTACCTCTAAGAAATCTCAGGCTCCTAGAGCATCTGGAGTTCCTTATGATAAGGGTGCTAGATAAGGTTTATCTGTAATTTCATTTGGCAGAAAAGACTTCTAATTTATCTATTGTTTAGATTAGAAGTCTTTTCTCTTTTTGCAAAAAAACAAGGTGATAAAAATCACCTTGCTATGAAGCTGAAAATATAATTTATAGGTTGATTCATTTAGCTGAAGCTATTTTTGTAGCTCGAAGGAATTGCAATCAGTACACTCTACTACTTTAGGGTTCGCTTCATGTGTTCCAATCATTATTTGATTAAGGGTACAATAATTTTCTGATTTAGCATGAAATTTACATTGATCTACGGTACATTGTATACTAGGGTTTTTATCCATAAAAGCACCTCCATAAAATTAGTCGATAATATTTTATCCTTCTTTTATGGATTTATACTCTTAGATTTCTAACTTGATATTATACTCCTTAAGCCATGTGTTAAGCTGAATTAAATATGCAATCAGCTGAGGACCTGTCATGAGTTGACCAAACCAAGGACTTTTATAAGAAGAACCTCCAGACTTAATAATTTCATGAATTTTATTTTTATCAATTAAAGCTAATATAGGTGATTCTGGGTTAGAAATCAAATTTTCTAGCCTGGAAGAAACTATATTAGTATATTCTGGATTATGAGTCTTTGGATAAGGGCTCTTTTTCCTTTTTAAAATCTCCTCTGGTAGAATACCCTGTAAGGCTCTTCTTAAGAGGCCTTTTTCCATATTATCTGCAAAGCGTATAGAATTAGGCACATTAAAAGCGTATTGGACAAGTCGTTTATCAGCAAAGGGAACTCGTACCTCCAAGCTATTAGCCATGCTCATCCTAACTTTTCTATTTAATAGATTTACCATAAACCATTTGATATTTAGATAGACAATTTCTCTCATTCTATACTCTTCTGGATTTTCTCCTGGTAAATGAGGTACTTCCTTTAAAGTTTTTTCATAATGACTTCGTGCATACTCATCCAAGGGAAGGTTTTTTAATTCTTTTGAAAGTATACTGCTTCTTTCAGATAAAGAAAGAGACCAAGGAAAGGTGTCGGCATTTAGTAGCTCAGGCTTTCTAAACCATGGATAGCCTCCAAAAATTTCATCAGAACATTCTCCTGAAAGAGAAATTACAAAATCTTTTCTGATTTCCTTACAGAGGATATATAATGATGAATCAACATCAGCCATACCAGGTAAATCTCTTGCTAGAACAGCTGGATCTAAAGCTTCAGCTAAGGAGTAATTGTCTACTACTAGATTATGATGGTCGCTTCCAATATGAGAGGCCATAAGCTTAATAAAATCTGCATCTGCTGTAGGCTGGAAGAGGCTTGATTTAAAATATTTGTCATTTTCTTGATAATCTACGGAATAGGTTGTAAGTGTTTTTCCCTGGTCTCTGTATACAGCTGCAACAATAGCTGATATAGCACTTGAATCTATACCACCAGATAAAAATGTACATAAGGGTACATCGCCAATAAGTTGTCTGGTAATGGCATCAATCAAAAGTTCTCGTACATGTTCCGTGGCTTCAGGAAGGCTTTCAGTAAATTCTAGAGCTTCCAGCTTCCAATATTCTTTTAGCTGAAAACTATTCTCCGTTATATATATATAATGAGCAGGAGGAACTTCTTTTATGTCTTTTAACACTCCGCTACCCAAAGCTGTGGCAGGACCTAAAGCAAAGAGTTCCGTTAATCCATCTTTATCTAGAACTGCTTTGACCATTGGATTCTTTAGCAATGCTTTTATTTCCGAAGCAAATATGAAGGAACTACCTTTATTTGTATAGAATAGAGGCTTAACTCCCAATTGATCTCTAGCTATTAGTAAACTCCGTTTATCTTCATCCCAAATAGCAAAAGAAAATATACCGTTTAAGTGATTTAGACATTGAATCCCCCAATATATATAAGAGGTAAGAAGTACCTCAGTATCGCTATAACTAGAAAAGGAAAATCCCTGTTTTGTTAACACGGTTCTTAATTCTTCAGTATTATATAATTCCCCATTATATATAATCACATATTTATGGCCATCAACATTTTTTATCATAGGCTGTCCGCCGCCTAGAGGGTCAACAACTATTAATCTTCTATGACCAAAGAGAACATTGTTATCAATATAATATCCATAATCATCAGGACCACGTTTTTTTAAGGTTTCAGTCATTGACTTAATTACCTCTTTATTATTACATAAAGGCAATTGGAAATCTAACCAGCCGCAAATACCACACATAATAACCAACCCTCCTAAAATTTCACTATAAGTTATTTTATGTACACCGGCGAAAAATGGTAATAAATAATTATTTATATTATTAGAAAAGAACACCTATAAATATAAAGTGATTAACTTTTAAACCGATTAAATATATTGATAAGTATAATTAATCGTTGTGTTATTAAATTAACAATGATATAATAAATGAGAAAAAATTACAAATTATACAAAAAATATTAATCAAGTAACAAAATATAATCGATTGTGGGGGATATTAAGATGAAAAAAAAGCTTACAGTGGTAATGCTTTCTGTAATAATGTTAATTATTATCCAAATTAGTTTCAAGGGAGAAAAAGTTAATGCAAGCAGAGAAGCTGCCGCTGCAATAGGTGGAGAACCACTGGAAAAGGCTACAGTCCAGGTTTTAGGTTGGGGATCTAATGACTTGGGGAAAGGTTATAGTTATGAATTGAATAGAATGGGCTTAAGGGTAATGCTTAAGGTAATAAAGGAGCCCATGAATAAAGCAGAGAAAGTAATACAAGAGGAAATAGTGGAAGAGGAAGTAGTAGAAAGGAATATAGAAGTATCAAAAGAAGTTATAGATAAACCAGCAGCACATAAGGTGCCTGAGGATAAAAAAGTCACTGAAAACACTTCTAAGCCACAAAAAGCTCTGGAGAAGCCCGCTGTAGTAG
>JAEXSY010000440.1 GCA_023440105.1 Bacillota bacterium | reverse complement strand
GCAGAGGTTTATCTTAGAGAGCTCTTGCAGTATTGTAAGGATCAAGGGGTTGAGAATGTTTTATTTGTTCGTTTCCCTCACTGTATGGAGCCTAATAATCCAGAAAAGCTTGATGAAATAAAAGCAGTTATTCATGAATATGGTTATGATTATGCTGACTTTGAAAATTCCTTTGAAGAAATAGGCCTAGATACTAAAAAGGACTTTTATAATGAAAATCATATGAATGTTTACGGTATGGAAAAGTTTACTAAATATTTCAGTGATTACTTAGTCAGCAATTACGATATAAAAACTGAGCATCCAGATGAGCTAAAGGCTCAGTGGAATGAATGCGTAGAAAAAACAGAGAAAGTTATTTTTGATTGTAAAGAGAAAATAAAAAGCGGCATAAAAAAACATATTTTTGAGACAGATGCTTATAAATTGACTTTTTAATATGTTTATCATTGTCAAATTAACGAAACAGGATGTCCATTTATAACTAGACATCCTGTTATTTTTATATTAATTATTTACCCCATGATGAATCTCTTCAGTGGAATCATCTATTGGAAGGAAGGTAAAGCCATTCTTTTTACCGTAGTCTATAATAGCCTGCAGGGCATCGGCGGTAGTTGTCTTTGTTGAAGCGTCATGCATAAGAACCACATTACTTCCGTTTTTATTCAAGTTACAAGTAACCTTTGAGACTATTTTATCCTTGTCAACGGTTGTGCCATCGGCATCTCCACTTTCCACATTCCAATCAAAATACTTATAGCCCTCTTCTTTAACCAGCTTTGTTAGTCTGGTCATTATTCCGACATTATAATCTCTGCTCACAAGGTTTGAGCTTCCACCGGGGAATCTAATAACTGAAGAATCATAGCCGGTGGTTTCTTTTATCTTTTCTCTTAAGGTAGTTATGTTTTTCATAAAGGCTTCCTCTGAGGAATATATTTTTGAATAGATGTGAGAATATCCGTGGATGCCTATAGTATGTCCTTCTTCAAAAATCCTTTTTACCAGATGCTCATTTTCATCATCATAGTCTATTATAAAGAAGGTTGCCTTAACATTGTTAGCTTTTAAAATATCCAATATTCTTGGGGTGACCTTACTGCTTGGACCATCATCAAAGGTAAGATAAATTCTCCCTCCGGTAGCTTTAGGGGCCAAAGTAACAGTTACTTCTCTCACAGCTGAAGCAGTGTTACCGCTTTTATCAGTAACCTCATAGGTAAGGGTATAGGTACCAGGCTTCTTTGTGTCAACTTCTCCTGTAACAGCTACTGAGGAGGTAATATCTCCGTCATAATTATCCTCTGCTCTATATCCCGGCTCGGCATAAGTGCTTTCAGTATTTAAAGTAAGCTTTTCGCTGCCTTTGAGCTCAATCTTAGGACTAACAGTATCTATTACATTGACAGACCTTGTAATACTGTACTCTTTATTTCTGTTATTGACAGTGTATTCTATTTTGTAGGTTCCTACCTGATCGGTATTTACCTCCCCTTTTATTTTAATCCTATCGGATATGTCCTTACTGTTCAGTTTCGCTGTGGCCCCTTCCTCTGAATAGCTTTCAAAGACCTCTATATTTATTTCACTTTTGCCATTAAGTGAAATAACAGGTTTAGAGAAAAATTTTCGATACACAAATATGCTGATTCCTATCAGTATTAAAATAGTAAGCACGAAAATTAATCTGTGTAATATAACTTTCCTTTTTTTCTTTCTTTTCTTTTTCATAAAGCTGGATCACGTCTTTCTGTGTAGTGTGTTAGTAATTAAACTGCATATGAGCTGTGAATATTTGTATATAAAAAATATAATTTGTCGAAACATAAGTATATACGTCTATTATACAGCTAAAGTTTCATTTGTTAGATTTTTTTTTAATAATTTTATTAAATTTTTTCATGCTTAAAAAAAACTAAGGTGATTTGGTACTTATAATTGCTAGTGAACTGTATAAATCCAAAAAAGTAAAAATAAGACATAAATTAACATTATAATGAAGAGTGTTGATAAATATTAAAAAAATTGTATTATCAGAATAAAAAGTTTTAGACAAATATCGTAAATAGTGCTATTATTTGATTAAAAGCTAAATATTTGTATAAGTAGACTATTTATACACTACCTACCATAAAAAATAATAATTATTGGAGGAATGTAAAATGAGAGATGTTGTTATTGTATCAGCTTTTAGGACACCATTAGGTTCCTTTGGAGGAGCTCTTAAGGATGTTTCAGCTGTTGATTTAGGTGCTTTGGTAGTCAAAAAGGCAATAGAAAGCATTAATTTAAATCCTGCTGAGATAGATGAGCTTATCTTTGGTAATGTTCTCAGTGCAGGACTAGGACAGAATGTAGCAAGACAGGTGGCAATTAAGTCTGGTATTCCGAAAGAAGTGCCATCCTTTACTATAAATAAGGTTTGTGGGTCAGGACTAAAGGCTGTAGAACTGGCAGCACAAGCAATTATTGCTGGAGATGCAGATATTATCGTAGCTGGTGGAACTGAAAATATGAGCCAAGCTGCTTATGTGCTTATAGACAACAGATGGGGAAAACGTATGGGAGATGGAAAGGTTATAGATACCCTGCTCAATGATGGCTTGATGGATGCCTTCAATAACTACCATATGGGAGTAACAGCTGAGAATGTAGCAGAGAAATATGGCTTTACCAGAGAAAGACAGGATGAGCTTGCACTCATGAGCCAAAATAGAGCAGAAGCAGCTATAAAATCAGGAAGATTTAAGGATGAAATAGTACCAGTTGAGATACCTCAGAGAAAGGGAGATCCAATAATAGTAGATACTGATGAGTTCCCTAGATTTGGTACAACCATAGAAAAACTCAGTAAGCTTAAGCCAGCCTTTAAAAAAGAAGGAACTGTAACTGCTGGGAATGCCTCAGGAATAAATGATGGCGCAGCAGCTATTATTGTAATGAGCAGAGAAAAGGCTGAAAGCCTTGGATTAAAGCCAATGGCTGCTATAAAAGCTTATGCAAGTGCTGGAGTTGCTCCTGAAATCATGGGCTGTGGACCTATCCCATCTACAAAGAAAGCTCTAAAGAAAGCAGGTCTTGAGGTTAAGGATTTAGATCTTATTGAAGCTAATGAAGCCTTCGCTGCACAAGCCTTAAGCGTTATAACTGATTTAGAGTTAAATACAGATATAGTTAATGTTAATGGCGGAGCTATTGCTCTTGGACATCCTATTGGTGCCAGCGGTGCTAGAATACTTGTTACCTTACTTTATGAAATGGAAAAGAGAGGCTCAAGATATGGACTTGCAACCCTATGTATTGGTGGAGGCCAGGGTACAGCTTTAATAGTTGAAAAATAGTAAAAATAATATTATATCATCTTATTCTTGGTATTTGATGAGAACAAAAAGCTTGAAAACCAAAGTGTTATATGGTTTTCAAGCTTTTATTATTTACTAGGTGTTTCCTATTTTGAAGTATTCAATTAATTCATTATGTATCAGTGTTTCAATGCGAGAATAGCGATTTTTTTTGTACCGACATAGTATGACCTCCCAGTTTATAGGGTCATAAAACTCTAGTTTTACTAAATTTTCATAATGGGCAAAGCTGTCCATAGGGGAGGGAAGGATAGTGATTAGATTGTTACTTTCAGTTGAATACAGAAGATAATCCCAGGAGCTAGACTTTAATTTTATATTCGGCTTTACAGATTCACTATCAAATTTTCTCATTAGATAATTGTTAATCATAAAGGATTCGGAAAAAATAGCAAGGTTCTCGTTATTTAAATCTGACCAGTGAAGCTTTTTATTGTTTGCTAGCTTATTATCCTTGCTCATAAATGCACAAAGGTCATCATCTGCAATTATTATCTTTTCAATAGTGGTTTTGTTAAAGTCCGTAGGATTCAGGAGAATTGCTATATCCACTTCTTGAAGTACGAGGCTTTTCTTAAGCTCTAGGGCACCAATTTCTAATATATCAAATTCAATATTAGGATACTTTAATATTAGTTTAGGTATAATCTCTGAAAAAAGTACTGTCAGTACTAAAGGGGGAATACCTATTTTTATTCTGCCTTTAGCTTCGGAAGCAGCATGACGGAGGCCTTCCATCATTTCCTCATACTGCTTAAGGAGCTCTACTGCATTGTAATAAAAATTTTCCCCAGCTGGAGTTAGGCCAATAAGCCTGCCATAGGATCTTTCAAAGAGCTGAACATTTTCCTCTCTTTCAAAATTAATAATCATTTTGCTTAAAGCTGGCTGTGAAATATGGATCTTTTTGGAGGTTTCAGATATATTAAAGTCTGACTCTACAATTTCTACAAAGTTTTTGAGCTGCTTTATATCCATAATGTTCATCTCCTGACAGTGTTTGCTTTAGATAATTAAGTAAATTATAGCATAATTAACAAGATAAGTTGACTTTAATCAAGAAAATGAAAAATCTTAATATATCTATTTTAAGAATCATTAAAGGAGCTATGGTATAACTTTAAATTATAACATTGATAGTTAAAAAAATAACAATAACTGAGAATTATAACAGGTATGAAAAAAAGGTTTTAGACATAATTACATACATAGAGTAATATTAGGTAAACGATTAACATTACTTTGTTAAAGAGAAAAGACAAATTCAAAATAAGGACTAGCTTTAATATTTGAAAACTAGGAGTGAAAATTAGATGGGTAAATTGATAAGTATTAAGGAAGCAGTAGCTAAAATAAAAGATGGAGACATTATTATGGTAGGAGGCTTTTTAGCCAATGGAAGTCCTGTAAAGCTCATTGATGCAATTGTAGAATCAGGAGTTAAGGATTTGACTCTAATATGTAATGATACAGCCTTTGTAGATAAAGGTGTAGGCAAGATGGTAGCAGCTAAGCAGTTTAAAAAGATCATTGCCTCTCATGTGGGAACCAATAAGGAAACTGGAAGGCAGATGAATTCAGGCGAAACAGAGGTAGTACTTGTTCCTCAAGGGACCTTAGCAGAGCAGGTACGTGCTGGTGGCTTTGGCTTAGGTGGAGTTCTTACAAAGACTGGAATAGGTACTCTAGTAGAGGAAGGCAAGGAGAAGGTTGTAGTGGACGGAGAGGAATATCTTCTGGAAAAACCATTAAAGGCTGATGTGGCAATATTATATGGTTCAAAGGTTGATAAAAATGGAAATGTTTCCTACAAAGGTTCAACCTTAAATTTCAATAATATAATGGCAGCTGCTGCTAAGATAACCATAGTTGAAGCTGATGAGATAGTTGAGGTTGGAGAATTAGATCCTAACCATGTAGTAACACCAGGGGTATTCGTTAATTATATAGTAGAAGGAGGCCCTATAAATGGATAAGAATCAAATTCAAGAATTCATTGCAAAAAGAGTTGCAAGGGAGCTGGAGGATGGCACTTTAGTTAACCTTGGAATAGGACTTCCTACAAAGGTTGCAAATTTTGTACCTGAAGGAATCAATGTTACCTTTCAATCAGAAAATGGATTTACTGGCCTTGGTCCTTCTGCTACAGAGGACAATTTTGATCCACATATAGTTAATGCAGGAGGAATGCCTGTAACAATAATGGCTGGTGGATGCTTCTTTGATAGTGCAACCTCCTTTGGTATTATAAGAGGCGGACACATTGCCTTAACAGTATTAGGTGCTCTTCAGATCGATGAAAAAGGAAATATAGCTAATTATATGATACCAGGAAAGATGG
>JAEXSY010000401.1 GCA_023440105.1 Bacillota bacterium | reverse complement strand
GTACCAGGAGCCTTTATAATACTCATGATAGAGCCAAGCAAGGTGGTATGGTTTATAGTGCTCATTGTTGTGGTTCAGCAGATAGAAGGTAATTTAATCTATCCGCTTGTAGTGGGTAATTCTATAGGTCTTTCAGCTCTATGGGTTCTTCTGGCCATAACCTTAGGAGCAGGATATTTTGGTGTACTAGGAATGCTCATAGGAGTTCCTCTCTGTGGAGTACTTTATACTTTGTTTTCCATATGGATTAACAAACGACTCAGAGAAAAAGGTATAAGTCCTGAGGATCTGGAAGATAGGTAAGCTTTTATTTGTTGGTGGATGATGAATATTTTTTCCTCTCAGCGAGATAATATTAACAGGAAAAAATAAGGAGTGTGGTTTGTATGAAATGGGAATATAAGACTGAGAGTCTTGACCATTTTCAGAGCAGCGGAGGAGGAAGTACAATAGAGGAGCAGCTGAATAACTATGGAAATGAAGGCTGGGAGCTTGTGACAACGCTTCGAGGTAATACTGCCACCGTAGGAAATCCACCGAAAATTGATAGCAGCATTTTAGTATTTAAAAGAAGTAAACAGTAGAGTAATTAAATTGGTTTTTGTATAATGACATGGCTTAGTTCATGTCATTTTTTTATATATTTAAATTCACGTTATTATACAAAAATTCCTTACCGGAAATTAAATGTGAAATAAAATTATAGATACTGTAAACATTTAAATAATTTGTTTGATATTATGTTTCCTAATTTATACTGTTATAGTAAAGTAAGGTTAACAGTAATATTTGCATATGAGGAGGTTGAGGATTTATGACATGGGAATACAAAACAGTTTCTCTTGATAGCTTTCAGAGTGAGGCAGAGGGTATGAGCTTATCAGAAAGTCTCAACAATTTTGGTATGGAAGGCTGGGAGCTTGTAACTTTAATTAAGGCAGATACAGATACCTTAGGTATTGCTCCTTTAGTGGACAAAGACACTCTTGTATTTAAAAGAAGCAGATAAGAAAATATCCCCCTTAAGACCGCTATAGATTATTTTATAGCGGTCTTATATTTTGGAGTTTTTCACTACCTTTAATATCAAAATATGTTATAATTTACAATAGGAAATCTTCGGAGGTTTGAGATGAAGCTATATAATATCATGATTGTTGATGATGAGGCTGCTGTTAGAGAAGGAATGGTCAATAGAGTAAAATGGGAGGAGCTTGGCTTTAGGATAATAGCTGAAGCGGAAAATGGGGAGGAAGCCCTTGAAAAAGCTGAGGCATTAGACATAGATCTGGTACTTACGGATATAAAGATGCCTTTTATGGATGGGATAACCATGGCTGAGAGACTCCTGAGGGATAAACCTCATTTAAAGCTCATATTCTTAACGGGCTTTGATGAGTTTGAATATGCACAGGAGGCTATCAGGCTTAAGGCTATAGACTATATTTTAAAACCAATAAACTCCTTTGAAGTAAAGGATATGCTCTTAAGGGTAAAGGGCATACTGGACAGGGAAATTGAAGAAAAGAGAAATTTACAAATCCTTGAGGCAAGGTATAGAGACAGTCTTCCTTTTATAAAAATACAGTTCCTTCATGAGGTCTTAACAGGCACCCTGAGCAATGAGGAGATAGCTTCTCGCATGAAGCTCTATGATATTTCTGTCGATAAAGGAAAATACAGAGCCGTAAGCTTTTTTGATATCAGTTCACCAATAAATGAGGAAGAGCTGCGACTAAAGGAGTTGATAACGGTTTCTGTTAAGAATATAGTAGACGAAGCCTTCCAGGATAAGTGCAATTTTATAAGTTTTATAAGCTTATCTAGCATTATTGTCATAAGTTCATGGCAGGAAGAGGCCCTTGGAGAGCTTATGGATATAAACAATTATGTGTGTCTCACAGCTCAAAAAGTACTCAATATCAGCGTTACCAGCGGTACCGGGCGGTTTTATAAGAAGCTGACCAATATAAAGAAGTCATATCATGAAAGTAAGACTGCTGTAGAATATAAAGCTGTCATGGGGGAGGGCCGGGCAATATATATTAAGGATATGGAGAGCATTAAAGGTGAAGAATCCATATTCGATACCATGGTTGAAAAAAAGCTTCTTATGGCAATTAAGTTTGGACCTATAAGCCATATAGAGGAGAATATACAGGAAATAACGGACAAGCTAACTGGTGCTGAAATCAATGAATTCACTTACAACACCTATCTTTTAGGGATACTAAATACTTTGTTCTCTATCATTCAGAGCTATAAGCTGGATGAAAGAGAGATATTAGGAGATAGAGAGCAGTGGTATACAGTGCTTTCAGGAAAGCTTTCAAAAGAGATGCTTATGAATAAGCTCCTTAATATATCCATAAAAATGAATACCAGCATCAGTGAAAGACGGGTAACCAGTACAAAAAAAATAGTGGAAGAGGCTAAAGAATACATAAATAACCACTATCATGAGTGGGATCTTTCCGTAGACAAGGTTTGCAGTAAAATTCACATAAGTCCATCATACTTTTCTACTATTTTCAAAAAAGAAACCGGTCAAAATTATATTCAATATTTAACAGAGGTTAGGCTTAACAAGGCAGTGGAGCTATTAAGAGGGACAGATGATAAAACCTATGTCATTGCTCAAAAGGTTGGCTATGAGGAGTCTAATTATTTCAGATATGTTTTTAAGAAAAGGTTTAAAGTATCGCCTTCCAGTTTTAGATGATAAGACTTCAGAAAATAAAAATTCATAAGGAAACTGCTATGAGCAAAATAAAATTTAAAAGAGCCTTTGAAGTATTAAAGAATCACTTTCCTTATTTGGGAATAAGATACGCAGTTTTTCTATCTTTTACTATAACTGCGGTTTTAGCTATTACCTTAACTGCTCTGACCATCTATTTAAGGTTTTCTAATCAGATAGAAGAAACGGTACAGAATGAGAATAGAAATCTTGTTGAGCAGGCTAAGCTTTCTCTTAATACCTACCTTCGTGATATGATTGGTGTTTCTGATGCCCTTTATTATAATATTATTAAAAATAATGAGCTAGAAGCTGATGAGATAGATGAGAAATTTGAACTGCTATATAATACCTACAGCAGTTACATAGATAAGCTGGTTGTCTTCTCTTCAGAGGGGAAAATACTCAACTCAGCACCGGCAGCAAGCCTTTCAAAAGATGCTCAGGTAACCTCCGAGGAGTGGTTTATCAGGGCAAAGGAAAAACCAGAGAATTTTCATTTTTTTAACCCCAGGGTAGAGAGGGTATTTGCTGGGGCTGATTATAGGTATGAATGGGTAGTGTATTTAAGCTCCTCTGTGGAAATAACAAAGGAGAAAGATACAGAGCAGGGAGTACTGCTGATGGTATTAAAATATAATGGAATATCACAGCTTTTTGAAAATATACGGCTATCCAATGATGGTTATGTTTACTTAATGGATGATATAGGAAATATTATTTATCATCCTTACCAGCAGCTCCTAGCCTCAGGGATAAAAAAAGAGAATAACCTTGAGCTAGCAAGTTATAAGGATGGTAATTATGAAGATAAGCTTTCAGGTGAAGAAAGATCTGTGATAATTAATACCGTGGGCTACACCGGTTGGAGAGTAGTAGGAATAGTTTCTACAAAAGATCTAGTAACCGTAGGAGTGGATAATGTACTTTTTCTTTTGATTGTTTTACTTTTTCTACTAGAAATGCTTATCTTAGTTAATACCTATATAACCAATAAAATTACATATCCAATTAAGCGCTTAGAAGAATCCTTAAAGGGACTCGAGGAATATGGAAACGAAAGAGAAATATATATTGGAGGATATTACGAGGTGAGAAGCCTTGGAAGCTCTATTCAAAACATGGTTAACAGAATGAAGAGGCTTACAGAAGAGATTGTGGAGGAGCATGTAGAGAAGCAAAAAAGTGAACTCAACGCTCTCCAGGCCCAGATAAATCCTCATTTTTTGTATAATACCTTGGACATAATAGTATGGATGATAGAGCAGGAGGAATATGAAGGTGCTGTACGAGCTGTAACTGCCTTAGGTCGATTCTTCAGGATAAGTATAAGTAAGGGAAGGAACATAATAACCGTTGCCAATGAGCTGGAGCATGTTAAGAATTATCTTCTCATACAGGAGTATAGATATAAGGATAAATTTAAGTATAGAGTTCATGGAGATAAAGAGGTAATGAACATGTCTACAATAAAGCTGGCGGTTCAGCCCCTGGTTGAAAATGCCATATATCACAGCATGGACTATATGGATGGAGATGGAATCATAGATATAAGAGCCTCTGTGAGAGATGGTAGGGTAAATATCACTGTAGAGGATAATGGTATGGGAATGACAGAAGAAACGGTTAATGAGCTGCTTAAGGCTGGACCTAAGTCCACAAAGGGATCTGGTATTGGACTTAGAAATGTTCATGAGCGTATAAAGCTATATTTTGGAGAGGAATATGGTGTATCCATTGAAAGTAAGCCTGATTATGGAACCTGCATAACTTTAATATTTCCGGCAATACCTTATGGAGAATTGGAGGAGAATATTTGATGGGAAAAATAGAAAAGTTCATAAGCCTTATAGTATTAATTATTCTCCTGATTCTCCTGGCGGTGCTCTTTAAACGGCTATATACACCTAAGGAAGTAGCCAGTACCTATGAGGTGGCAGTTATTATGGACAATTCCTCAGAGGAATATTGGAAGTATCTAATGCTGGGTGCAGAAAAAGCAGGGATAGATAGTAACGTTGACCTTCGCTTCGTGGGTATGTATATAGATATGAAGGAAGAAGAGCAGCTATCTTATATAGAAAGAGAGATACAGAATAATGTAGATGCTATTGTTATATCTCCGATTAATAGTAAGGCTATTGAAAGCTGGTTAGAGGGAAGGAAGATATCAATACCTATAATATCCATTGGGGGAAAAATAGACTCAGAGAAGGTTATTAAACATATATCTGCTGATAATTATACCATGGGAGAAAGGCTGGCAGAAGCTTTAGCTCTGGAGGATTCCCTGGAGACCTCTTATATATTCTATCCCCATGGAGCAGTAGGAGATGTAGTGGAAAGGTACAAGGGCTTAATTAATAAGCTTGAGGAGCTAGAAATAGCTTATGAGGTGATATACCTAAATAGCGGAGTCCTAGAACCTGGGAATGTTTATGCTGCTTCCATAGCTTCTTCAGGGAGTGTTATTGGTTTAACCCCTGGGATTACAGAGCTACTTTCTGCTTCCTTTGGTGAGGTTAGAAGTGTCTATGGTGTAGGTATAACCGATAATATTTTAAAGGGTATTGAGAAAGGAACCATTAAAAAGGTAATAGCTCAAAGCGATTATGATTCAGGCTATTTAAGTATTAACTGGATATACAGCTATTTAGATGGTAAGAAGGAAGAAGAAGTGTTTTTGGAAATTTATGAGGTGGATAAAAATAATATGTTCACCATGCCCTTAGAACAGATTTTGTTTCCAATATCCTAGATAAGGCAGAGGTGGAAGAATGAAAGGTTTAAAAATACTCAGTGTGGTTTCGGTGCTTATTATTCTTGTGGTAGCTATCTATTATGGTTATATATCTCAGGTGGAAGAGAGCCATGATAAAAATAAAATAATAAAAATAGGAGTAGCTCTTTATTCAGAGGAGGATGTTTTTATTTCTAACATTATGTCTGGTATGTGGGCTCATGCTAAAGAGCTGGAGGAGAGCACTGGAATTCAGAGCTATATTAATGTTGCAGATTCTAATGAGGATCAGTTTGTACAGAATAGTCAAATTGAAAGATTTATAGCACTAAATTATGATGTCCTTTGCGTGAATCTAGTGGATAGAACTAATGCTGCCCATATCATTGACATGGCAAGAGATGCAGGGATTCCTCTAGTATTTTTTAATAGAGAACCTGTACAGGAGGATATGGAAAGGTGGGAAAAGGTATATTATGTGGGTACTGATGCCAGAAAATCCGCAGAGCTACAGGCTAAGATGATTATTTATTCCTATAATGACAATCCTAGAAGAATTGATCTAAATGGAGATGGAATTATCCAATACATTATGCTGGAGGGGGAAAGCCGTCATCAGGATACTCTTATCCGCACAGAAGTATCTATAAAGACCTTAAAGGAAGCTGGACTTCAGCTTGAAAAGATTGATGGAGCAATTGCCAACTGGGACAGGAGTCAAGCAAAGACTCTAGTGGAAAGGATATTTAAAAAACATAAGAATGAAATTGAGCTGATAATTTCTAATAATGACGATATGGCTTTAGGAGCTGCACTAGCTCTAGAGGAGATGGGGATAAGCTTTTCAAATATAGTAGGAATTGATGGCACTCTTCAAGGCTTAGAGGCTGTGAAGAATAAAAAGATTTTAGGAACGGTAAATGTAAATATTGATGCCCAGGCAGAGGCTATTTTTAGTCTGGCCTCTAAGCTAGCAATGGACATAAAACCTGAAAAATCTATGAACATTGATCCATATAAATCTGTAAGAGTGCCCATGGCAATTACTATAAGCGACAATTAAATATTTCTTTCTAATAAAATTGTTATATCTCAAGGTATATAGGAGCAATGGCCTCTTCTATACCTTTTTTAATTAGGAGTTATTTACTTTGAAGTGTTTTTGTGTAATAATTTTAAATTGAATGATGAAAAATAAATTAATAAGACATAATAGTTTTAACGTAATATATAATTTTAAGATATTGGTAAGGAGCTAAAATGGAGATTGGATTTGATCACAAGAAGTATTTAGAAGAGCAGTCGAAGTACATACTAGAAAGAGTTAATAATTATGATAAGCTTTATTTAGAATTCGGAGGTAAGCTGCTATTTGATATGCATGCTAAGAGGGTTCTGCCTGGCTTTGATGAAAATGCAAAAATAAAGCTTTTACACAAGCTGAGAGAGAAGGCTGAAATAGTTATCTGTGTTTATGCTGGTGATATTGAAAGGAATAAGATTCGTGGAGATTTTGGGATCACTTACGATATGGATGTCCTTAGACTCATAGATGACTTGAGGGCTTATGAGCTGGATGTAAATAGTGTGGTTATCACAAGATACCAGGAGCAGCCGGCTACAAATGTCTTTATCAACAAGCTGGAGAGAAGAGGGATTAAGGTCTATAAGCACAGAAGCACTAAAGGTTATCCTACAGATGTGGATACTATTGTCAGCGATGAAGGCTACGGACAGAATCCTTACATAGAAACTACCAAGCCTATAGTAGTGGTTACTGCTCCAGGTCCAGGAAGCGGTAAGCTTGCTACCTGTTTAAGTCAGCTTTATCATGAATATAAGAGGGGCAGAAGTGCAGGGTATTCAAAATTTGAAACCTTCCCTGTATGGAACATACCTTTAAAGCATCCTTTAAATATAGCCTATGAGGCTGCTACAGCAGATCTTAAGGATGTAAATATGATTGACCCCTTCCATCTGGAAAGCTATAATTTCAAGGCAGTAAATTATAATAGAGATATAGAGATGTTTCCTGTGCTAAAGAAGATTATTGAAAAGATCACTGGTGAAGAGGCTGAATACAAGTCTCCTACAGATATGGGAGTTAACCGTGTAGGCTATGGAATTATCAATGACGAAGTTGTTCAAAAGGCTTCAAAGGATGAGGTTATCAGAAGGTTCTTCAAAACCCAAGTTGAATACAAAAAAGGCTATGTGGATATAGATACCCTAAACAGAGTTAAATTCATTATGGAAGAGCTTCAGCTAAAGGAAGAGGACAGAAAGCCAGTGACTGTTGCCAGAGAATATGCTTCAAATTATAAGCTTAAAAACGGTACAGAGCATTGCCCTGTAGTTGCCATGGAGCTGCCAGACGGTACTATCCTAACAGGAAGAAGCTCAGAGCTAATGAACTCCACCTCAGCACTTATCCTCAATTCTGTTAAGCATTTTGCCAATATCTCTGATGGAATACACCTTATTTCTCCAGTGATACTGGAACCAATACTTAACCTAAAATCGAAGAATTTAGGCATCAAGAATACTGCTTTAAACTGTGAAGAGGTACTCATTGCTTTAAGCATATGCGCTGCCACAAACCCAACAGCCCAGGTAGCCATGGAAAAGCTCTCTGAGCTAAAGGGCTGCCAGGCACACTCCACAACTATACTAAGCAGAAGCGATGAAGAAACCTTCAGAAGGCTGGGCATCGATGTTACCAGTGATCCGGAATATCCTTCGGAGAGTTTGTATTATAATAATTAAAGAGCAGTGAAGAGTTAAGAGTGAAAAGTGAAAAGGTAGAAGAGCAGTGAAAAACTAAGAGTGAATAGTGAAAAGTTGAAATGCAAAAGATAAAAGATAGAAGCAAAGGATAAAAGAGAGAGGAAGTAGATGGGATAAAGAGAGCTTGGGCGCTGATGATGGTGCAGGGCTCTTTTTTATACCGTTAATTCTGTTAATTGAAAGCTTATACTTGTCCCTTTTTGGTAGAATTATCTTTATGACATATTTGAATATTTAATTTATTAATATTATATTATATAATAAGAGTTAATTACAAATAATTGGAAATTAAGGACTGATATTAATCCTTTGATTGTTTATTTATGAGTAGTAGGGGGTATAGAAAAATTTAATGGGTATATGGAGGATAGGGGATTATGAAAATTATAGTTATTTACAGATCTAAAACAGGCTTTACTAAGACCTATGCTGATATGATAGCAGAGGAGCTTAAGTGTAAGGCCATTGATATTAACTATCTAGCTAGTACTGAGCTCAAGGAATATGATACGGTGATTTTTGGAGGTAGGCTTAGTGCAGGAAGGATAGATGGACTCATTAAAGCAAAAGAACACTGTACGAATAGTAATGTAAAAAATTTCATCGTTTTTACCACTGGAGCTACACCTAATACAGTAGTGGATGTGATTGAAAAGACATGGCAAACAAACCTAACCGTGGAGGAATTAGCTTCAATTCCTCACTTTTATATGCAGAGTGGGCTCTGCTATGAAAAGATGTCTGGTTTTGACCGTCTTATTATGAAAATCTTTGCTTACATAGTGAGCAAAAAGAAGGTAAAAGATGCCACTGAAGCTGGATTAGAGCAGGCGATTCAAAGCTCCCATGATATCTCCTCAAAGGAATACATTGTTCCACTAGTTGAATATGTGAGAAGCATTAAAATATAACAGATAGCCAGCGTAATAAATGGATTAGCAGAATTTTAATCTTCGCAAAATATTTACAGTTAAATAGTAGATATTTGCAAAAGTGCAGTAATATTCCTTGAAAAATGATATAATCATAAATATATAAAGATAGGAGTGATATAGTGGAAAGGTTAAAGTTAGAAGATTTTATAAAATACAAATATTTGTCTGGAATTTAACATTCCCCCGATGGAAAAAAATTAGCCTTTATAGTGCAGGAAGCGGAAGAAGAAGATAATAAATATCTATCGAATATATGGATCATGGATGTGGAGTCAGAGAATTATTTTCAGCTAACTTCTTTTAATAGTGAAAGAAGCTTTTTGTGGTGGGATGATGAAAATTTAATCTTCCCTGATGTGAGGGATTCTAAAGATAAGGATGCCTTAGAAAAAGGTGAGGAGTTTACCTGCTTTTATAAGATTAATATAAAGGGAGGGGAAGCTAAAAAGTTTATTAAAATACCTAAGGCTGTTGGTGCTATAAAAATAGTAAATGAGGATACCCTGATTTTCACCTCTGAATATGACTTGAACGGAAAAGATATTAATAGTCTTTCAGAGGAAGAAAAGAAGGAATATTTAAAAAGTAAAAAGGAAGAGAAGGATTATGAGGTTCTAGAAGAGATACCCTTCTGGTCCAATGGGGCAGGCTTTACGAACAAAAAAAGGACAAGACTTTATCTTTATCATGTAAAAGAAGATAGAGTTGAAGAGCTTGTTTCTGGAACTATAAGTGTTGAAGCCTTCCAGCTTAATGAGGAGAAGAATAAGGCAGTGGTCCTTTATACTGACTTTAAGGATAAATATCCAATAAATAACGTAATAGCTCTATTAGATTTAGAAACTAAGGAGCTTAAGGATGTAGAGGGGAAAGAATTAGATGGACAACCTTATCCAGAGAAGCTGAGCTACGCTTATGCAAATTTTATAGGTGATGATAAGCTTATTTTCATGGCAACGGATTGTAAAAGCTATGGTATAAATGAGAATATCAAGTGGTATACCCTGAGCTTAAAGGATTTAAAGGCAAGGCTTATAACCCCAGACTTTGATGGCTCTGTTTATAATTCTGTAGGTTCAGACTCAAGACTAGGAAGTAGTTCTTCTATAGAGAAGGTAGGGAATAAGCTTTATTATATCTCTACAGAAGGCTATAGCTGCTATTTAGATATCATTGATGAGGATGGTAATATTGAGAGGATTATCAATGAAGAAGGCTCTGTAGATGGAATATCCGTTAATAAGGATTCTATTATATATGTAGCTATGAGGGATAATAAGCTGCAGGAAATATACAAGCTCACTGTAGAAGGAGAAAAGCAGATAACCTCCTTTAACAGCTGGTTAAATGAGGAGAGATCCATTGCAGATATAGAGCATTTAACCGTAGAGACTGCTCCTGGAGTAATCATAGATGGCTTTGTTATGAAGCCTGTAGATTATCAGGAGGGTAAAAAGTATCCTGCCATATTAGATATTCATGGTGGTCCTAAGACTGTTTATGGAACAGTATTTTATCATGAGATGCAGCTCTGGGCTAACAGAGGATATGTAGTATTCTTCTGCAACCCTCGTGGTGGAGATGGCAAAGGGAATGAATTTGCCGATATTAGAGGGAAATACGGAACAGTGGATTATGATGACCTGATGAAATTCACCGACGAGGTTATCGCAAGATATCCCTTCGTAGATGAGACAAGACTTGGGGTTACCGGTGGCTCCTATGGTGGTTTCATGACCAACTGGATCATTGGACACACCGATAGATTTAAGGCTGCAGCCTCCCAGAGA
>JAEXSY010000326.1 GCA_023440105.1 Bacillota bacterium | reverse complement strand
ATAGCAAGTTCTTCCTTTAGAGGACCTTCCTTTGCAGATGGAATTATCTTATCCTTTATAGCTTCTTTGAACTCCCCTTTTGTTTTGCCCGTCACTCTATTGCTGCCCTTAGAATTCTGTTTGCCTGTCATTCGTCTATCATTTCTAAAATCATCTCTTCTTTTATTCACTTTGCTTTTCCTCCGTTTATCAGCTTTTTGTACCAAAAGCTTACTTTAATTTTCAAATGCTTTTAATATGTTCCATATATTATCCAAAGATAATATTTTAATCCGCATCCCTTAAAATTGATTATATGAAATTATATCACAAAAAACTGTTATATTCTCTGTTTATTTAGAAAACTAATTAGCCCTGAGATATTATTTCTAAGGATCTTTTCAATATGAATCCTAGTCTTTCCTCATTGTCTATCAAGTATAAATACCCCACCAGAGCCTCGAATCCTGTTGCAAATCTATATTCTGTTACGTCTGCATTTTTAGGGACCGTGGCAGATTTAGCATTTCTTCCTCTCTTATATATATATAGTTCTTCTTCCGTAAGCTCTTTCTCTATACCCTTAATAACCTCACTTTGCCCATGAGCCTTCACATAAGTTATGGCCTCTTTATGAAGCCTATGTACATTTAATTCTGTGTTGTCACTAAGAAGATAACCCCTGATAAATAATTCATACACTCCATCTCCTAAAAAGGCTAGTTGAAGAGGATTAAGCCTCCTAGCTTCCTGGGATGTAAATATTCTCGTTCTTAATTCCATAATGATGCTCCTTATATTATCTTTATTTTTTCTATTATTTCACATTATATATTCTAACTATAACTAACAAAAATTAAAAGTTAAATAATTTACAAACTAATGAGCGCTATTACGCGCCCACTAAATTGTACATTTGATTTTAAGGGATATTGCCTTCATTATCCCCATCAGGCTCTCCGTTCTCAGGTTTTTCAGCGGAAGAATCCTCCTCCTCTTCTGATTCAGAATCCTCTTCTTCACCAAGAGTTTCCTCTTCAGGTTTTTGAGGGTTTTCAGGTTTTTCGGGTTTTTCAGGTTTTTCTTCCTTTGGTCTTTCCTCTGTAGGTTTTTCTTCCTTTGGCTTATCTTCCTTAGGCTTCTCCTCCGGAACATTCTTCTCTTCATCTTTACTATCTTCTTTAGGCTCCTGTTCCTTTTGCACAGGACTTTGCTTCTTAGGCTCTGTCCCCTTTATGAACAGTTCCATAATAGATGAAGCACTATTTTGTTCTCTCCAGGAGGCCAAGAGGCCTGTTCTAGTACTTATCCTTACAGTTATAACACCTTGAGGCTTTTCTATATCCTCTGTAGGCAAGCCCTCATTAGCTTTTGTCATTATCTGAGACCATAGGGCAGAGGTATTATTACTGTTAAAGTTTTTTATTTCTTTACTGTCATCAGTACCCACCCAAACAGCCCCTGCGTAGTGAGGCGTAAGACCTACAAACCAATAATTCATATTTTGAGATGAAGTTCCTGTTTTACCCGCCGCAGGCATTGCTCCTAAATCCACCTTAGTAGCTGTATAGGTTAGGGGTTCCTTCAATAAATCATAGGTGATGTATGCAGCCTCGGGAGTAAGCACCTGCCTTTCTTCTGATTTACCTTCTAACAACACTTGTCCACTTTTATCCACTACCTTAGTGAAAAGTATAGGCTCTTTATATAAACCATTATTGCCAAAGACACCATAGGCTGCTGCCATTTTATAAGGGGTAGTGCCTCTAAACTCTCCTAAAGCAAGAGAGGATAGATTAGCTGACTCATCTCCCATATTTATACCAAAGGCCTCTGCATATCGTGCGCTTACTTCTCTCCCCATATCATATACAAGCTTAACAGAATAAACATTAACTGAGCGCTTCACCGCTTCTCTCATAGTGATATCCCCACTATATTTCTTATCAGCATTTTTAAGCTCACCATATTCTTTAAGGAGTTCTCCTGTAAGCGGTGCATCCTTATAAATCTCCGCTGCCGTAGCAAATTTAGAATCTATAGCCGGAGCATATACTGTTAGAGGTTTTAAAGCTGAACCTGTTGCCCTGCTAAAATGATCAGTATCATAGGCTCTGTTATAGGTTAATGAAGGCTGCTCACCTCTACCACCCACCATGGCTTTTACTTCTCCAGTTCTATAATCCATTATCACAGCGGAAGCCTGCGGTTCTGAAATAGAACTTCCATCCATTTCTGATATAGCATTAAGCTCTGAATCATTATCAAGAACCTGCTGACTATGCTGCTGAAGCTCTCTATTCATAGTGGAATAAATCATAAGCCCTCCACTTGATAAAATATTTTCAGCTTCCTCTCTGCTATAGCCATAGTCTTCCATTAAACCTTCTATAACCTGTTCTATCACAGGCCTTGTAAACCACTCATAATTAAGCTTATCTACAGAAGCTAAAGAATTATTCGAGTCTCTAGAAAAGCTTTGTATCAGCGCACCTGAATCAACGGCTTGTACAGCATCCTCATACTCTTCTTTTGTTATTTTATTTAACTCCTGCATTTTTGAAAGAACAGTCTTAGTTCTATTCAAGTAACCCTCAGGATTTTGTATATTTTTATCAATAAATGCATTATATCCTGTGGGGCTCTGGGTAACTCCTGCCAGATAAGCTGCCTCTACAAGAGATACCTCCGAAATTCCTTTATTAAAATAATAACGGGCTCCAGCCTCTACTCCATAGGTAGTTCCACCTAAAGGTATAGTATTCAAATAAGCTTCAAGTATCTCAATCTTAGAAAGCTCCTTTTCTAGATTTAAGGCAAGATGGATTTCTGTGATTTTTCTGGATAGCTTCACTTCATTGGTTAGAACAGTATTTTTAATAAGCTGCTGTGTAATTGTTGAACCTCCCTGTATTCCGCCTTCATTTTTTATTAAAGCAAGGAAACTAGAATAGGCTGCTCCAGCAATTCTTTTAATATCTATGCCATTATGAGCTTCAAAGCGCTCATCCTCTATGCTTATGTAAGCGTCCACCAGATAATCAGGCATTTCCTCTATATCTATATAAACTCTCTTGTTAGAAGAAGGAACTATATCCATAAATTCTTCTTCATCATCTAAAACCACGGAAGTCTGACTTAAGTCTAATATTTCATCACTATCTACATCAGGCGCATTTTTAATAACGCTATAAGCATAGACACCAAAAGCTCCTAAAGCAAAAAAAGCAATAACGGAAAATATAATTAATCCACGAATAATCAATTTTCTAATATTTTTCTTCTGCACCATTTTATCTTTATTCTTATTACTCTTAGAACTCATCCCTGCCTCCTTTGTTCATAGATTTTTTTATCAATAATTTATACCTCCATACTGTTAAGTATAGAAAAAGGAATTGTCCTTATAATGAACAATAAGAAAATAATTTAAGTATAGTAAAGAACAATTCTATTAACGAGTTAATTTTTCTATTAACTTTTTCAAGATACCTACTGTAAGATCAGAATATGGTTAAATTAAATCACTAAAAAATGAGCAGAGTATAAATCTGCTCATTTTTATTCTATATATTAATCTCCATTTATAATATCTTCAATCCCGCCCAAGATTCCTTCAAGGGTACTATCAGGATTATTTCCCTCTTCAGAATTATCCTTATCAGGCTTCTCTGGACTCTCACCTATTGGTTCATCCTCACCAGAAGCTTCTGGTAAATTAATTATAGGATTATCCTCATCCTTGTCTTTATCTTTATCTTTATCTTTATCCTTATCTTTATCCTTGTCTTTATCTTTGTCTTTATCTTTGTCTTTATCCTTCTCAGGAGCTGGCTTTGTATCATCCTTTTTTGTAGGCAAAACATATGCAGCATCTCCTAATGTTACTGAAGGTGTATAATCTCTTACAATGAAAATCTTCTTTTCTCTTAATTCTTTTGGAGTGTTTTCAGTAGCTAACAATCCATTTTCAGAATTTATTTCTGCTTCTACATGAAGGTCACATAAGGTCTTAGGTACAGTTCCTGAAATAAAATATTCAGTTCTTACACAGCTCTTTCCTGCATGACCTTTTCTACAAAGCTCCGTGGGAAGAAGTCCAGAGACAGTACACACCTCTGCAGAAACCAGACCACTTGGTCTTTGAATATCAGTAGTGGATAATCCCTCATTTGCTTTAGACATTATCTTAGACCAAAGACCTGAAGCCCTGTTACTGCTATAATTATCCAGCGATTCATTTAAATCTGTTCCAACCCATACAGCAGCAGAATAATGAGGTGTAAGTCCTGCGAACCAGTAATTTTTATTACCAGAGGAAGTTCCCGTTTTACCTGCCACAGGCATAGAGCCAAGATTTACATTAGTAGCCGTATAAGTAAGAGGACCCTTTAATAAATTATAGGTAATATAAGCAGCCTGTGGTGATATCACAGTACTATCCTCAATTTTACTTTTTAATATTACCTTACCATCCTTATCCTCTACCTTTGTATATAGTCTTGGAGCTGTATATACACCGTTATTACCAAAGGTTCCATAAGCTGCAGCCATTTGGTAGACCGTTGAACCACTAAATTCTCCTAAAGCTAAGGAAGCTAAATTTCCACCTTCATCCCCAAAATCTATTCCAAACTTTTCTGCATAAGAAGCACTTACTCCCTTGCCCATATCATGTACAAGCT
>JAEXSY010000281.1 GCA_023440105.1 Bacillota bacterium | reverse complement strand
CTATTTTAGTATGCCCCCCTATGAATATCGCTTTTTTTCACACGTGAGGGGGCGCCGGTCTTCATACCAAAATATGGTAGAGATTCTATCCCCCCTAGGTTTCAAGCCATTCTCTAAGGGTACTTGCATTTATTTTAATGATAATATTTGCCATTTATCTTACTTTATCTGTCAATTTATTTTGCAATATTTCAATCTATATTGAAATTATTTTCCTATAACTGTAAATTTTTTATACTTTTTATCAGAACTATAACTTCAGCAAATATCCCCCCTGGGGGTATGCGTTTTGTTTCCTATTTAAAACAATAATTTACATTAATAAACATTTCTTAAGCATTCCACTTTTAATACTTATATTCCTGATACCTGTCATCAGTCATTGTTTTTCTATCATGACATGACTTACAGAGAGCCTGCCAGTTGTTCTGGTCCCAGAAGAGTTCCTGATTTCCTCTGTGAGGAATGATGTGGTCAACTACCGTGGCCTTTACAAGTCTGCCTTCTTTTCTACACATCTCACACAGAGGGTGTGCTTTAATAAATATCCTCCTTACCTTTCTCCATCTGCTGTCATAGCCCTTCTCCTGTGAGGTTCTGTACTCATCCTTATGAAGCTTCTTATGTTCCTCACAGTATCTACTGTTATAGGAGACGAGTTTAGGGCATCCAGGATGTTTACAGGGTATATTAGGTTTCTTAGGCATTGAAATTATTCCTCCCAGGGCAGACCAGCCTTACCAAAGTGACCGTAGGCTGAAACAAGATTGTAATCAACGTTCAGTAAATCAAGCTCCTCAATGATGCCTCTTGGAGTAAGGTCATAAGAGTTCCTTATATATTTACTCATGTTGCTTACTGATATCTTCTCTGTACCAAAGCAATTAACAGCTACTGACACAGGCTCCGGGACTCCTATAGCATAGGCTAGCTGTACTTCACACTTGTCTGCAATACCTGTCTTCACCATATCCTTGGCTATTTTTCTCGCCATGTAGGCTCCGCTGCGGTCTACCTTTGATGGGTCCTTCGAACTTAAAGCTCCTCCACCAATTCGTCCTATACCTCCGTAAGTATCTGCTGCAAGCTTTCTTCCGGTCACTCCTGTATCTGCAAAAGATGAACCAATTACAAACCTTCCAGTTGGATTAACTAACTTTCTAAAGTTTGTATTATATCCATACTCTAAAGCAGTATTCTCCATAATACTTTCCACAACAGGCCTTATATCATCAACAGAAGCACTCTCTTTATGCTGTGTACTAATTAGGAAGGTAGTAATCCTGTTATTTTTATAATCATAGCTCACCTGAGCTTTAGCATCCGGCAAGAACATATCCCTATCAAAATCACGAAGTAAAGTTAATGCCTTAGTAGCTAGAACAAAAGGAACAGGTAACAGCTCAGGAGTTTCATTGGTAGCATAGCCAAACATCATCCCCTGATCACCTGCTCCTCCTGTATCCACACCCTGCGCTATGTCAGGACTCTGCTTGCTAACAAGAACTTTCACCTTATACTTTTCAGTATCTTCAAGACCTATTCTCTTAAGAACATCTCTAGCTATGTTTTCATAGTGAGGAGTGAAAGTTGATGTTATCTCTCCAGCTATCACAATATCATAATTCTTAATAAGACACTCCACAGCAACACGACTGTTTTTATCATTTTTAAGGCACTCGGTCACAATAGCGTCTGCTATCTGGTCGCATATCTTATCAGGATGTCCACAGGACACCTGCTCACTTGTAACTATCATAACTTTTATTCTCCTTTAACCTGTTATACTTACATCTATAAAAAGTACAGGTACTGAATATTTCTTCTTAAGGATTTCTTTTACGTCTTTATACTCGTATCCCATCTCCACAAAAACTGCCACCTGATTCTCAATCTTCTGAATCTTTTTCAGCTGGCTCTCTGTTAGATAATCTCTAAGATTATCATCCTTAGGTATATCAAGTTTCATTTTTAATTCTTTTGTATTCATTCCGAAGGCTGTTTTATACACAAGCTCTGTATAATGCTTGTACTTGAATTTTTTATGGGGTGAATCTGGCAGTAAATTTATAGCATCGGTAAGAGCATTTCTTGCATCTTTAGCTACAGCTCTGGTAATAGCTCTCTTCTCCAGTTCTTTTCTCATTCTAAAGAACTGCTTAACCAGTGCCTTCTTGAACTCTCTTACAGGTTTAGTATTTTTCATATAAGTTATTATTAACGTTGCTTGCTGTTCATTGAGCTTGTAAATCTTCTCGCTCTGTCCACTAGGCAAATATCGCATTTCAAATGCGACCTTAGCAATTTCTTCCAAATCCTTAATATACGTTTGTATTAATTGCTGTACTGCATGATGTTTTACTTCTCCACACTCTGCTATAATTTTGCTTGTGGTAAATGGTTCTTCATTAAGATTGTTTGATTCTAAAAATACTAAGTTCTTGTTCATTGCTTCCTTCACATCTCCTGTGACAATATTTTTTCTACTACTCACAATAAAGAAGGCCACTTCTGCACAAAGCTAGCTTTATAATTTTCTTATAAAGAAGCCTCCCACAGTAGTGGCCATCAGTATTAGATTTATTGTGAATAAATTTAAACAATATTTATTTTAAATAATATATATTTTCTAATAATCTATAATTTAAAATAATAATTATCATTAAATATTTTATTTATTATATATTTTATTAATTAATATTTATTATTATATAATATATTATATTGTAGCAACTTGTAGCAGGTATATATATTAGCTCACACGGAAGCCTCCCGTGTGGGGTTAAGGATATTACTTGCTACAACCTGCTACAAATCAATTTTTTTGTGAGTATTATAGCTATTTTTGTGAGTATTACAGCAGATTTTGTAGTTATTATAAAAATAGTTTAATTTTGTGCAGTTATTATTTAGGTCTATTATTTAAAATTATATATGGGGTTTATTGTGGCTAGTATTTTATATATAGCCTCGCATAATAAATATATTTTTAAATATAAGGTTTTTTCAAGCCACATAATGCCCAATCTCAATTATCTGTATATACTTCTAAAAACTTGTTACCATTGGCAGGCTGTGGCAGGTTTTTTTACTAATAAGCCAAAATATATTAATTTCTAGAACCAATC
>JAEXSY010000250.1 GCA_023440105.1 Bacillota bacterium | reverse complement strand
CTATGGCATTAGGGTTTGGAGACATCATATTCCCAGCTTTTCCTCCACCTATCATGGCAATGAGTATACCAGTTTTAGTTATGTTAGCTTTTTTTGCTATAGCAAGAGCTATCGGTGCAACAGTTATTACTGCTACGTCAATAAATACTCCTACCATAGTTAACACCATTGTTGCTAAAGACAGGGCTATTAATGAATTAGCTTCTCCAAGCTTGTCCACAATAGTTTCTGCAATTTTAGCTGCTGCACCTGATTCTATAAGTACACCTGCTAGAACACCAGCTGTTAATATTCTAAGAACTGCAGGCATCATTCCCTTAGCACCTTCTATCATAAAAGCTACTGTATCTGCAAGCCCTGCTCCTCCCACAAGGCCTCCAATTATAGCTCCTAGTATAAGTCCATAAGTAGGATGTACCTTTTTAATAATTAAAATAATTGCAACTACAAGAGCTACTATTGCTCCTAAGGCTGTTATTTGCATCTTTTGTTCCCCCTATAATTTTTCTGTTTTCGTTTACACTGATTATTCTATACCTTAAATATTAAATAATCATCATGCATTTATGAAATTCTTACCTTCATTCTTTTGTGCATTTGAACAATAAGAGGACATTTTCTACAATTTGTATATTATGTAAGCAGTAAATAGCCTGAGGAGGTCTCTATAGTTTTTAGGATTCAAGCCTGTAATTTCATTTATTCTCTGTAGCCTATAATTTAAAGAATTCCTATGAAGGTGCATCTCCTGAGCAGTTTTACTAAGCTCGCCGTTATTATAAAAATAACAGGCAAGGGTCTTTATAAGCTCTACTTCCCTTCCTTCTTCTTCTAAGGACTTCATAATTACTATGTACTTTTCTTTATTTTTTATTGAGCTCAGTGCTTCTATCATGTCCATCTCCTCATAGGAGCAGCTGTACTGTTTCAGCTCCAAACGTTTAAGGAGGTTTCCTGTCCACAGAGCCTCCTTTACGGATCTACCTATATAGTCCTCAGTATTCCCTATGGTTACTATATAATTTCCTTCATAGGAAAGCTCTTGTTTAATTATATCAAGCCTTTTTTCCAGCCTTATATCCTTTTTTAACAGAAGAATTGAGGTATTAGTATCCATAGGAATAATGTACTCTTGATCCATTAGAAAGCCTTCTAGCTTGTTTTTTGGCAGAATAATCCCTGTTCTTCCACTTACAGCACAGGCAATACGAGGTAGCTTTAAGTCAATACCCAAATCCATAGCAGCTTTTATAAATTCTTCAGAATACTCGTCCACTAAAAGGGCCCATTGATATAATACTTCTTCCTTCTTCTTTTCTCTGTTTCTTCTCTCTATAAAAATGCTCTCCTGTTTTATAAGTAGCTCCGCTGTTACCGTAACCAAGGATGCAAAGGGCTTTACCTCATCAGGGGCACCACTTATCCCTATGACACCCATTATTTCGTTATTAAAATATATAGGCATATTAACTCCAGGCTTCACAGATTCCTTCTCCTCATAAACTTCAATGAGTACATGATTATTTAAAGCTTCAACAGCTCCTTTATGTAGCTTGCCAAGCCTTTCCTTATCTCCACTTCCAATGATTATACCCTTAGGATTCATTATGTTTACATTGTAAGGTATAACCTCCATCATCTTATCCACAATAGCCTGCGCCATTTCCTCTGTTAATGAAAGCATATTTTTCACATCCTATTTTTCTTTAGTTCAACTTAGAATATTTTACCACAAAAATCAATGTAATTATGCCCATGCTCCAGAATCCAAAAATAAAACGCAAACAGAGGCGAACGTTTTCTCACTTCTATGGTGCCATTCACATTACATAACATTGCACAATACGACAAAAAAGCATAGGCATACCACTAGGGTACACCTATGCTTCTTATGCACTATATTAACTATAGTGATGAATGAAGTATTGTAGAAAAAGATTTAGGTATTTGGGCAAAAATTAAACCCGAAGTTAAGCTTCGGGTTTAATGGTGGCCAGACCAGGAATCGAACCAGGGACACGAGGATTTTCAGTCCTCTGCTCTACCGACTGAGCTATCTAGCCATACTGTGTTAAAGAGATAACTTCCTTAACACAAGTGTTATTATACCTAGATTTTAAATAGCTGTCAACATTTATATTCTAAAAAACTTTTTATTCCTCTTCTATCCCTATCATTCTCATGAGATATAGGGCATTTTGTGTGGTGGAATAGCCTCTTCTTAGCTTGTAATCGAACTTCAGCTTATTATCCTCATAGTATTCCTTAAAGTGATAATTGATGACCCCTTTATGGGTATTTTCCATATCTGTAAGCTCGAGATCATGGGTAGAGACAAGTCCCAGGGTATTTCTTTTCATAAGCTGCTTTAATAGTATTTCTGCTCCCTTGTGCCTATCCATAGAGTTAGTCCCTTTAAATATCTCATCTAAAAGATAAAAAATAGGCTTATCTTCTTTTGTTGCTTTTATTATTTCCTCTATTCTTAAAAGCTCTGCATAAAAGGAGGATATGCTTTCCTTAAGGTCGTCATTAACCCTCATGCAGGTATAAATATTCATTATTCCACAGGTAAAGGCTTCTGCTCTTACTCTAGTGCCTAAGTAGCTGAGCAAAAGGTTAATCCCAAGGGTTCTTAAAAAGGTAGATTTCCCAGACATATTCGAGCCTGTTATGAGAACTGCACTGTGAGGCTCTTTTAAGGAAAAATCGTTGGTAACGGCTTTTTGCCCCAAAAGAGGATGGCCTATAGATTTTCCTTCAATCACCTTATAATCTACTATCTCAGGTAAAGAATAATCCTCATTCTCAAAATTAATTATGGAAAGACTGCAGAGAGCCTCCATTTCAGCTGCTACCTCCAGCCATCTTTCTAAGGCACCACCATAATTATTCTTCCATTCCTCCAGCCTCATAAGGATATGATAATCCATTAAGGTTAGGTGATTTATTATAAGGTAATAAGCATTGTGGGTATCACTTAAGCTCCTTACTATTTTTGCAAGCTCCTTTAGCTGATAAGAAGCACTCTTCTCACCCTGCTGCAGCCTTTCCTTTAAGTCTAAAAGCAGCGGGCTTGTAAATGGCTCCTTTTCTGTTAGCTCCACTATTTTAAAATAGGTATTTATATTTTCTTTATAAAGCTCTATAAGCTTTAGAGCTTGAACTCTCTTATTTTTTCCCCATAAAAGGACCAATCCATTGAGAATTATATCCAGGAGTAATATCCTGTAGTCAACTATCCCCAAAATCATCATTACCACTATCACTGCAGTGAGTAAATTTAGGCCCCAAATAATTACATTAAAAATTGAGGAGCTGAATAGCTTTTCCCTTTCCCCTTTCCAGGCGATAAGCTCTGAGGGTGAGGTTCTCTCT
>JAEXSY010000185.1 GCA_023440105.1 Bacillota bacterium | reverse complement strand
ATGTAGCCCTTGCTGACCACCTTTAAGGTTAAGGCTTTACGGCTTTCATCAAATAACATGGGATCAGTGAGCTCTATTTTAAATCTTGAGTAGGGTTTAACTATCTTGGTAAGCACCTGATCAAGCTTATTTAAATCGGGGTCCTCTACAATGTCTAGTGTGATATGGAGAGTAGGAAGATTTTTGTAAAGTCTGTATTTTTTTGATAAGGATTTTTGTGTTGCTTCTATTGTTTTAGTGGACTCATCGTCAAATAATGCTACTAAATAATATTTCATAGTATCTCCTAACCTCTTATGTAAAATACTTCTATACAATTATAGCATATAAACATTTACAAAAAAACACGTATAATTAAAAAGATAATGTAAAAACTATAACCACGAGCTATTAGTGATACAATACCTAGTCATGGGAAGATACCTCCTAATTAACTTTTATAGCATTTTATTATGTTCTGTTATTTAATAAGAAATGGTCACTATAATTTAGTGATCATTTTTTATTAGCTATTAATATTGGTAAAAGTTTACACGAATATATTAATGAGATATTTATTAATCAATTAAAAAAGTTTCTTTAGATTAGTAAATTATCAATAAAATACCATATATTTTTTGTAAAAAATACTTAAAGTTTGGTATAAATCTACGAGAATATTATGTTATAATAAAACTTATGAGATTGTCCCAAAAAAATTATGTATTTTTTTTGGTTATTCTCATTGTTCACGTACATTAAACTTAATTTTAGATTTGTATATTAGAAATGTAGCTTTAGTTAAATAGATGAATAATAGAAGAAATAAGATGTTATTAAATAATTCAAGTTCGACAAGGGTGAAGATTATGGAAAGATTAACTATAAAAGGTGGAAAATCCCTAAGGGGAAGTGTAGATATAAATGGTGCAAAAAATGCAGCAGTAGCAATTATTCCTGCTGCCATAATGGCAAGTGAAGGGATATGTGTAATTGATAATATTCCAGATATAGAGGATGTTCATTGTCTTGAAAGAATAATTAAAGAGCTTGGTGCTGGACTTAAGATCGATAAAAACAGCATTGAAATTGACAGCACAAGTATTACTAAGACAGCAGCCTGCACAGAGGATGTAAGAAGAATGAGAGCTTCCTATTATTTAATAGGAGCACTTTTAGCACGTTTTAAGGAAGCAAAGGTAGAGCTTCCTGGAGGATGTCCTATAGGTGTAAGACCTATAGATCAGCATATTAAGGGCTTTGAAGCTTTAGGCGCAACAGTTACCATAGAGCATGGAGCAGCTAATGTTAAGGCAGATAAGCTTGTAGGAGCTAATATTTTCTTTGATGTGGTTAGTGTAGGAGCAACAATAAATGTTATGCTGGCAGCTACTATGGCAGAAGGAGTAACTACCCTAGAAAATGTTGCTAAGGAACCTCATGTAGTTGATGTAGCTAACTTCTTAAACAGTATGGGTGCTAATATTAGAGGTGCCGGAACAGATATAATTAAAATTAAAGGCGTTAAGAGCCTTAAGGGCTGTGCTTATAGTGTTATTCCTGATCAGATAGAAGCAGGAACCTTTATGATTGCAGCAGCAGCTTGTGGTGGAGATGTCACTATCACTAATATAATTCCAAAGCATATGGAATCAATTTCTGCGAAGCTTATAGAAGCTGGAGTAGAGGTGATAGAAGGCGATGACAGCATAAGGGTAATATCTACTGGTAAGCTAAAGGGAGTTAATGTAAAAACTACTCCTTATCCTGGCTTCCCTACAGATGTACAGCAGCCTATGAGTGCCATGCTCTGCGTTGCTTCTGGAAGAAGCATAATCACTGAAAGCATATGGGAAAGCAGATTTAAGCATTTAGATGAGCTGAAGAAGATGGGTGCTTCTGCTAAAGTAGAAGGAAGAGTTGCTATTTTAGAAGGGGTAGATAAGCTTACAGGTGCAGTGGTTAAGGCTACAGACTTAAGAGCTGGAGCTGCTATGGTTATTGCTGGTATGATGGCAGAAGGTGAAACAGAGATATATAACATAGAACATATAGATAGAGGTTACCCTCATATTGAAAATAAATTCAGAAGCTTAGGAGCAGATATACGCAGAATAAATGATTAATGGGGGAATGAACATATGAGAATTTGCTCGCTGTATAGCGGCAGCAGTGGTAATAGTATTTTTATAGCCAGTGATAGTGCTAAGGTGCTTATAGATGCAGGCCTTCCTGGGAAGAATATTGAAGCTGCTTTAAAGGAGATTAAAGAAGACCCTCATACCATAGATGGAATATTTATAACTCACGAGCACTCAGACCACATTAAAGGCGTTGGAGTTATGTCCAGAAAGTATGACATACCCATTTATGCTAACGAAGCAACCTGGAAGAGCATGCTTCCCTGCATAGGCAAGATAAAGGAGCATAATATAAAAATCATTGAAAGAAGAAGCGTCACTCCTATAAAGGACATGGAGGTTATATGCTTTAATATTCCTCATGATGCAATAGCCCCTATGGGCTATACTCTTCAATCAAAGGGAAAGAGAATCAGCGTTGCAACGGACCTGGGTACCTTTACTGAAGAGGTTAAATATAATATAAAGGATTCCGATGTAATTTTGTTAGAAAGTAATCACGATGTTCAGATGCTTAAGTTCGGTCCTTATCCATATC
>JAEXSY010000244.1 GCA_023440105.1 Bacillota bacterium | reverse complement strand
ATTACTCATTCAATAGCGAAAGCGGCCGCACATTTTTGGATTTTTGTCAACTATTTTTATAAAAAAAGACCCCTATATCCTATATTCGGATAGGGATCTATTTCTATTGCTTAACTTAATGACATTGGGTATTCAACCCCTTCTTTTATTTTAGGCTTAATAATGATATTTTTATTTGCGGTTAACTGGCAAATATTCCCCGTAAGTGGAATGAACTCAACAAATTTCAGTGGAACTGGGTGGGAATTCTTTGTAGATAGAATGTATTATCTAACTCTTCCACTGGCTGTTATGACCTTAAGCTCTTTAGGTGGTATGACTAGATTTGTTAGAGCAGCTATGATTGATTCCCTATCAATGGATTATATCCGTACAGCTAGAGCTAAGGGGTTAAAAGAAAAGGTTGTTATTTATTCACATGCATGGCGTAATGCTCTTCTTCCAGTTATAACCTTAATAATAGGATGGTTCTTGACTATATTCGGAGGCTCTATAATAATAGAGAACATGTTTGCTCTTAATGGTATGGGTAAGGTGTATTATCAAGGCCTTCAAAATCAGGATTATGATCTGGCCATGGCCGTTCAGCTGTTCTATGTTATTATAGGTTTAGTTGGTAATCTATTGGTGGATTTAAGCTATGGCTTAGTAGATCCACGAATCCGTATTACAAAGTAGGGGAGGATTATACTATATGGAAACTAATAAGAAGAGAAGTAGTTTTTTCTCCCTGCTCATGGGGAGAATGTTTGGTGTTGGTAGTAGATCTATTCTAGAAGAAGAACAGATTCAAAGCCCTACTAAAACAATAATAAAGAAGTTCTTTTCCAACAAATTATCTATGTTAGCTCTGAGCGTATTTTTAGGGATACTGCTGTTTGTAACTATAGCACCTAGTTTTTTTAAGCTTGATTTAAGCTATAAGGAAGCTACGCAGCAAAATATCCGTCCAGGTCTTGATCTTATGGACATACCATCTGAGCTTCAGGGAAATATACAGTCAATAGGGATTGGGGCTAAATTTGGAGTTGGAGCATCAAAGGATGGAAAGCTCTATACTTGGGGAGATACTAAGATATCTAAAACAAAGAATATAGAGACTCTCCCAAAAAATGTTGGGAAGATTACTATGGTTTCTGCAGGTTATGACCATGCAGTGGCAGTAGATGAAAGAAATAAGGTATATGTCTGGGGTAACGATAGACAGTTCCAAGATAATATTCCTGTAGATATAAATGTTCATGGAAATATAGTTCAGATTGTAGCTGGCTACCAAGTAACCATGGCTGTAACAGACGAGAATTATGTTTTTTTCTGGGGTAATGAGAATCTAGCTGATATATATGTTCCTGAAGAGGTTCAAGGAAAAATACAGAAGGTTGCTCTTACTTCAAATACAGCAGTAGGTTTAACCACAGAGGGCGAGGTTGTACATCTAGGTACTAGCGGTAACGCTATTACTCCTATACCAGAAGATGCATTGAATAATATTGTAGATATTGCTGCTGGTTCTTCTACAGTAGGAGCAGTAACTGAGTCTGGTGAAGTAATAGTTTGGGGTAATACTACAAGGGGAGAAAAAGAAGTTCCATCCCTTAAGAGTAAGCCAATAGCTATAACTTCCGGTGCTTTTCATTACAATTTGGTCCTTGAGGATGGGAGTATTGTGAGCTGGGGGAGTAATCTCTACAATCAAACAGAGGTACCTATAAAAGAAATTAAGTCTGCAGAGATTGATAAATTATATTCTAGTTATTATCAGAATTATGCAGTAGATAAGGATGGAAATGCTATCACTTGGGGCTTAAAAGGATATCTCCTTGGTACTGATGACTTAGGTCGTGATGTACTAAATAGACTAGTAAACGGTGGTAGGTTAACCATGACAATAGGAGCTATAGCAGTTATTATTTCTACTGTTATAGGAGTTTCGGTAGGCGCCATTGCTGGTTTCTTTGGAGGAAAAATTGATTTAATACTTATGAGAATTGCTGAAATAGTACTAGCACTGCCATTCCTCCCTTTTGCAATGATATTATCCTCAGTAATAGGAAATAATCTTAGTGAAATGCAGAGAATTTATCTTATTATGGTAGTACTAGGTCTGTTAACCTGGGCTGGTTTAGCTAGAATAGTTCGTGCTCAGGTTTTGGCAGAAAGAGAAAAGGAGTTTGTAACAGCAGCTAAGGCTATGGGCGTTAAGGAATTATCTATAGTGTTTAAGCACATAGTACCTAACGTAATATCCATAATTATAGTTAATGCAACTCTTTCCTTTGCTACAAGCTTACTTACGGAATCCAGTCTTTCCTATTTAGGCTTTGGTGTTACACTTCCAAGACCTACCTGGGGAAATATGCTTTATGGCGCTAATAATTCAGTAACAATTCAGTCACGCTGGTGGCAGTGGGTATTCCCAGCGGCTATATTAGCAGTTTGTGTAATATGTATAAATACCATCGGAGACGGCTTAAGAGATGCTATAGATCCGAAGAGCTCAGAAAGATAGGAGGGATAATATGGCATTATTAGAGATAAATGATTTGCACACCTATTTTAAAACTAAAAAAGGAATAATTAAAGCCGTAAACGGTGTTTCCTACAAATTAGAAAAAGGTAAGACCTTAGGCGTAGTTGGAGAATCCGGTTCTGGAAAATCTGTATCTGCCATGAGTATTCTCCAGCTTCTTGATGGAAATGGATATATAGATAGTGGATCAATTAAGTTTATGGATCGTGAGCTTACCACAACAAGCTTACAGGATTTATACAAGATTAGAGGAAATGAAATATCAGTTATTTTCCAGGAGCCTATGACAAGCCTTAATCCGATTTTTTCAATTGAAAGACAGCTTAGTGAACCCTTAATGGTCCATCAGGGTATGAACAAGAAACAAGCAGCTCAGGAGGCAATTAAGCTTCTGGCTGATGTTAAAATCCCTAACCCAGAAAGAGTAGTTAAGGAGTATCCTCATCAGCTATCTGGAGGTATGAGACAGAGAGTAATGATAGCAATGGCTCTGGCCTGTAAGCCAGATATGCTTATTGCTGATGAACCTACCACTGCTCTTGATGTAACCATTCAGGCTCAGATACTAAAGCTTATGAATGATCTTCAAAGAGAAAAAGGAACCTCCATTTTATTCATAACCCATGACCTGGGGGTTATAAATCAAATGGCTGATGATGTAGCAGTTATGTATTGTGGACAGGTAGTTGAAATGGCTCCTGTAAGAAAGATATTTGCTTTAGGAGG
>JAEXSY010000178.1 GCA_023440105.1 Bacillota bacterium | reverse complement strand
CCTCATAAGCTTCTATATCATCAAAACCAAAGAGATATTCATTAACCTTTTCCATATAGGCTCTCTGGCTCTCTGTGAAGAAGTTCACATCTCCCAGCTCATTCTGCAGCTGCCTCTTTGTTAAAGGAATCAGCTCACCTGCATCTCTGTACAGGAATAAGTCCTTGTTTATCCTTCTTCCATCGGTAATTATAAAGTACCAGCTCTGAGGAGATTTATTTTTTAAAGCCTTAATCCCCATACCAATTGAAATATAGCTTTCACTTTCCTTGCGCTTGAATTCTATGTATAGATATCCTGTCTTTTCCTCAGTCTCTTCATCTAAGAGGTAGTTCGTTATAGTTCTTGATTTAGTCCCAAAGGGATCAAGTCTTTCTGGAGCCTTATTGCCGTCTAAAAGAAGGGGAATAAAGCTCTGCATGGTAACAGACTTTCCGCTGCCGTTACTCCCTCTCAGCAAAAGCTTTCCTTCCGAAAGCTGAAACTCCTCTAAATCATAATACCAAAAATTAACTAAGCCTAATTTATTTGCTACATATCTATCCTTCATCTACTTCTCCTCTATAAAAATCCTCAGGGTAATCTCCTATAACCTTGCCACATAAGGGCAGTATCCTCACCACGTCCCCTTCCTCCCTTATCATGGAAAGGTCTGAGAGCTCCTTTAACACCTGATAAATAAATTTCCCTGGATGCATCTCTCTGTATTCCTTGCTAAAGCCCTTATTCTTCATATCTTTAACAGCTAATATAATACCTTCAAATTCTTCTTTATTGATGACTATAATATCCTCCTCATTAACCTTCAGCTCTCCTGCCTCGACCTTTATGCGGATTTCCTTTGAAAGGAGAAGTATTATATCACTTAAGGTTCCATTAGAGGGATAGGTGTTAAAGCCTCTTTCTCCCTCCTGAGGCACTAGTAAGGCACCATTTTTATGCACCTGAAGCTTCCAGCCAAGATATTTTTCAAAATCATCTTCGATATTACCTCTAAAGTTTTTGATATAATCATAATCCTCAGGTATATCTCCTCTATAAACCACTGGAGAAAGTAAAAGCCTTCTATAGGTTCTGTTTCTTCTAAGAACACCCTTATCATTATTGATATCTTTAAAGCCTTCCTCCAGTATAATGTCCTTTAATTCAAGGGGCATTATATCCTGGGGAAAATTTCTTGCCATATATCTAGATATTCCAGTGCTTTCAAAGAGCACTTCCTTTGAGCTATCATTTACAAAGCCTTCTTCGCTTCCGTCATTAATCTTAATGAGATTTATTTTTTCAGCATATTTAAGTACTCTTATGAGCATCTTTCTAGTGCTGTAATCTGTCCAGTCATATGTCTCTCCTATATCATTGGAGGATAAAAACTCAGCCACGTGGGAGAGCAAAAACTGCTCCTCCTTTCCCCTATCCTCTAAAAATATATAAAGAAGCATGAGCATTGAATATTCTTTAGAGTCGGTAAATTCTTCTATTCCCATGATAGCTTCGGGACTTCCTGGAGTCTTAATAAGTCTTATAAAATCTCCTCTTACAATAAGGTCATAGCCAAGCTTCTCTGTGATAAAGTCCTTATAATCCTTGATGCTATCCTTTACCATATAGTAAAGCTCTCTGTTTTCTTCCTTGTATATCACACTTCTTCTGAGAAGCTCTTTAAGTCCATCCATGCTATCCCTCCTTTATGATTATTTTGTAATGAGGCATGATCAAGCTTCCGTCCTCACAGCTTAGGGTAATATCTCCACTATCCTCCAGCTTCTCTACTCTGTAGGTTATATTGCTGTCTGAAGCTATCCATTTTTTCTTTTTGCTCTGCCCCAGTGCTATCATCCGGAGTAAAAGCAGCCTATCCTCAGGAGGAATCACAGGAAGCTTCTGAAAGTCAATTTCTCCATTATTAATGTATTTATTTAACGCCTTCTGCTCCCCTTCTCTTTTTTCTAGAATTTTCTTAAGCTTTTGCTGCTTCCGTTCTTTATTATTGGGTATAGGATTCTTTATAACCTTTTCTCTATAGCTGCGAATTTTCGGCTTGATGATATATTCTCTGGGAAACTCTTCATATATAGAGCTGTTGATATTTTCTGTTTCTCTCTCTTCAGAAGCCAATACTTTAACTATAGTTGTAGAACCAAAAATCATTGCTGATAGCTTATGAGCTTCTGTGATATCTTTGCAGTCCTTAAATAATAAAGCAAGCTTCCTGTATTCTTCTTTTCTATTGGCGTGGTTATTTTTCTTATCTGCTATGGCAGCAGCATACCTGGTCATTTTTCTAATGACTTCATTAGTGTTATCAATGAGCTGTTCCACTAGGGCAGGCCTTCCCTTAGATGGTATAAACCATTCCCTTATGGAATTAAATCGTCCCAGGTTCAATTCTCGATACTCTGTCTCATCAATATTCACATCAAGGCTCTGAATTTTCTTTTCGTAGGATAGCACTCTGCTTATAAGCTCACTAACCTCATGGTCACTGATATTCCCAAGGGTATTTCTAATTTCAATTGCGTTCAGCTGAAGAGTTCTTATAAATTCCCTGAGATACTTAACAAAGCCTTCTTTATATATTAAAAACTCAGTGGTTTTCATAATTTCATCATTTTTAGGTGAATAAAACTTCGATATGTAGTCT
>JAEXSY010000154.1 GCA_023440105.1 Bacillota bacterium | reverse complement strand
AGAGAATTAAGGAAGCTTCTGTTGGCAAAGAAAACCTCACTTCCAGCAAACATAGGTAATTTTATATCGCTAAGACTTTCCAGTCTGCTATCTGCCTTATTTACTACTCCAACAACGGTAGCATGGTCATGAACCTTCTCAATAAGCTCTGCCAGCTCCCAGGACTTACCGGACTGAGATATTCCTACCACTAAGGTGCCCTCTGTAACCTGCCCCCATTGATATCTTGCTGCCTCAAAGCCATTTAAAACCACAGCAGGAATTCCCTTTTGTGTAAGATAGCTTACCACACAGTTAGCTGCATAATAGGAGCTTCCCATACCGGCTAAAAGAACCTTTTTTATCTTTCCTGCCTCTGCCATTTCTTTAATCTTAAGAAGGCCGGGAACCTCTCCCTTAAAATAGTTATCCAGACAGTCTCTCAAATACTTTCCTTCATAGACAGCCTCTTCTAAAAAAGCATTTTTCATTTTAATCTACCTTCCTTATAATATTTTTAGATAAGATTTAAAAGCTTAATAGACAGGAGCTATTTTTTAGCCAGTGATAAAGCCTGCTTTAATATTAAATCTCCTTTAACGAGACCATACTCATACATACCTATATCCCCTACAGCCACATCATAGCCTGCAAGATAAGCTTTAATATCCGCAGCTTGTCCACGAACTTGAGGAGCTAAAAGCACTACATTGACACTGCTGTAATCAGCGTCCTTGAAGTTTAAGCTAGGCTGACAATGAACGTCTATATCAATGCCCTGCTTCTCTGCTGCCTCTCTCATACTGTTTACTATTAAACTCGATGACATGCCTGCTGCACACAGGATTATAATTTTTACTTGGCTCATATTAATATCTCCTTTCTATTTAGGATTCTATAAATTCAGTTAGATGCTTGCACAAATTTTAATAAAACTTACACAAGCATCTAAATAAACTAGTTAATATTGTATTATGCTGAAACTCCTCCTGTTTCTTCTTCTATACATCTCTTTTCCCAAAGCTTTGCAAATGGGTACCATATAATAGCTACAATTACAAGTAGTATTGCCTGAGCAATAACAGCTCTCCAGTCACCGCCGGTGGATAGGTATGGTCCTACAAAAGGAGGTATAGACCAAGGGGTTTGTACAAATGTTGTGGTAACTAAACCAAGCTTGGTAATTATGTAGCCATACATAGAACCAAATAAAGTAGTAGTTACAAATGGGATTAATAATATTGGGTTAAGTACTACAGGAACACCAAACATTATAGGTTCATTAATGTTGAATAACCCAGGAGCAAGCTCAACTCTTGCAACCTCTTTAAGTCTTACGGACTTGGAGTTCCAATAGAAAAATACTAATGGAAGTGTCATACCAACTCCACCTACCATTACCCAGTTAAATACAAAGGGCTCTGTGAAAATATGAGTCATAGGCTCATTATTAGCAAAAGCTTCAGCATTAGCTGCAAGGTTAGCTACCAGGAAGGGATATAAAACTCCCCATACAGTAAAGGAACCACCGTGGATACCAACAAACCAAAGAGCTGCAAGGATAAGACCACAGATAAATACTGCATACCAGGTATCTGAAACTGCCAATAATGGATTGATAATGCTGGCTAAAAGATCATTTAAGTTAAACTTAAGCACTACACTAATCAGCCAGAAGATTACAAGTAAAATTGTCATAGGAATTAAAGCTGCAAAGCTTGCGGATATATTTTCCGGAACCTGCTTAGGCATTTTAATAGTTATGTTCTTATCTCTGCAGAATCTCATGACCTCTGCAACGATGATAGCTACTAAGAATACACTAAACATTCCCTTTGCACCCAGGTTACCGGTAGATATAGTACCATTAGCTAAATCTACTGGTGCAACAACAACTAAGAAGCAGGCTAAAGTAACAATACTTACAGTAGTAACCTCAAGCTTATAGGCTCTTGCCATCTCAGCTCCAATGCTGATAGCTAAAAATAGACTCATAAAGCCCATGGTCATACTATTAAGTGTATTAAGAGCATCGTTATAAGGTGCGATATATTTAGCTATGCTCTCAAAGGGCATGCTGGTAAAAATTAAAGGAAAGGATCCGACAATAATTAACGGTATAATTCTAATAAGTCCAGATCTAATCGCAGTCATATGCCTCTGATTACCAAACTTAACCAGAGCTGGCGCAAGATGTTTTTCAATCCATACACCTACAGATTCCATAGCTCCTAAAAAGCCACCTGTCTTTTTTTCCATATATTTCACTCCTCTTTTTTATTAAAATAAATCCTGCTATTATACAGGAGTTATTTTCCATAAATTACATCAACCCCTAGCTCTTCTAAAGAATTTATAAAATCCTTTGGAGCTTTATCTGAAGTTACAAATATATCTAGGTCCTTCACCTCAGCAAAGGAGGAAAAGTATTGCTTGCTAATCTTATTATGGTCAGCGAGGAGAACTGCTTTCTCAGAACAGCTTATTATTTCTCTTTTTAAGTCACAGTCCTGAATATCTGGTACTGTAGCTCCTCTGATTAGATCTATCCCCTCTGTACCGATAAATGCCATATCCACTCTAAGCTTTTTTATAAAATTTGCAGTGGATATACCATAGAAACCCATGGACTTGATTCTAAAAAGACCTGGAGCCATTATTAGCTTTATGCTCTTATAGTAGGACAGTGTATTAGCAACCAAAAGGGAATTAGTCACCACTGTAAGATTCTTCATGTCCTTTAAGGCTACAGCCACTTCCTTGGTAGTGCTTCCACAATCTATAAATACAGCCATACCATCCTCAATGAGCTTCGCTGCAGCTCTCCCTATAGCCTTTTTTTCCTCAATCATCTGAGATTGCTTTAAATCCAGTGTAGCCTCTATGGTAGAACCTTTGATAAGAACGGCGCCTCCATGAGTAGTGTTAATAATTCCTTGTTTCTCAAAGAAGAGCAAATCCCTTCTTATGGTCATAAAGGAAACATTAAATCGTTTACTGAGCTCTGAAGTTTCCACCATTCCTTCTTTTTGAAGAATATCTAAAATATCCTGCCTCCTTTTAGTAAGCATATCTCCACCTCTTAATTTCAATTAGAATTTACTTTAAAAATTACTTAAAAGAAATCACTTGGATGTCGATTTATGAAATATATAATTATTATAATAACTATAAAGCTTATGATAACAAATGTTAATATTCATAGATAAAGTAGTTAAATAAACAAATAAAATTCAAAATAAAACCTATTCTAACCCTATTTGTTCGTTTATTTATGTAAAAATACAATAACTAAACCTAAATATCACAAAAGTTATCTTAAATTTATTTTATTTCTTTATGATATAGAAGTCAATATAAAAGTTCGAATTTTGTCTAAAATTGTGAATATTTAATATAATTAATCAATCTTAGTTTCAAGGAAATCTATACTTTACTTTATACTTTTTCTTATAAAGCTCTTTAGCTTATCATCACTATTCTTATAGACTTTTATCCCTTGAACATCATTCCCCTTAGGAATTGCTTCTTTTATCTCTTCTATTTCTCTTGTATCCTCTGGAGTTAGACCCGTTACAAAAATTAGCACTTTCTTCTGTACAAAGAGGTTATCTTTCAAGTATTCTATGAGAGCCTGGGAAGGTCTACCCAAGTAAGCAGGGGAGCCAAAGATAAGCAAATCAAAGTCCATGGGGTCATAGTTAAGCTCCTTACAAGGGGTATTTATGGTTACCCTATATCCTAAGGCCACAAGCTCCTTTCCTATTGTTGAGGCTGCCTCTTCCGTGGTCTTATGCTTAGAGCCATGATATAAAAGCAGAGCTTTTTTTCCATTCCCTTCTCCCAAAATAATCTCTCTACATTTCTGAGGCTTATTATTAAAATCAGAGTAGGATTTTAGATACAACAACACTGCAAGTATAATCAAAATTACGACAATTTTTATCATTTTTAAACACCTCCACTTTTTTATTATTATCATACAGGAAAAAATAATTATCAAGTCTTTACAAAAATGAACAAGAAACTCATTTTTTACCCCTAATATAAACTTATTCAGTAAATTTAGTTCATAATAATAAAAAATATAACTTTTTTTGTCGATATAATATGTTAATATAATAGTGTATAGAATATTTAATCAATTTAGGGGGATGAGTCTATGTACAATTACATCTACTCAGAAGAAGAAGTATTAACTGGTATACTCAATAATTTTCAGTTTAACTTTAAAGAAGCTTTTAAAAGACTGTTTATTGTGGGCTGCGGCTCCTCCTTTAATGCTGGAAAAATAGTAGAGCCTTTTGCAGCAAATTACGGACTGGCAATAACGGTAATGCACCCTGTGGAGTTTATTTCTACTCAGGATAAATTTTATAGGGATGATTTGGTTATTTTTATCTCTCAGGTAGGAAATTCAGCCCTGGTGGTAAAGGCCTTAAGAAGAGCAAAAGGAAGCTGCATCACTCTTGGACTTACAGCTAATGATCAGGGGATAATAGCCAAGGAAGCAGACTATCACATCAATATAGGCTGTGGAGAGGAAAATACTAACGCTAAGTCTAAGGGAGTCAGCGCTACGGTACTAAATCTTTTACTATTCATAATGAATTATTCCTTGAGAAATGGTTATATAGACAAGGAAACCTTTGATAAGGAGCTTCAGGAGCTTAAAGAAATTATAGGCAGGCTAAATAGCTACACTAGGGAGCTAGAGTCAGAAATAAAGCCTTTGATAGATAATATTCAACAAGATGACCATCTATGGATTCTAGCCTCAGGAAACAACTATTCTGTTACACGAGAATTTGCCATGAAGGTGGTGGAGTGCTCTTACTTAAAAACTAGCTACAAAGAGCTAGAGGAATTTCTCCATGGCTTTGAAATGGGTGTAGATCAGAAGGACATTCTTATAATACTTGCCTTTGATGATTATTCAAGAGAGCTAGGAAAGGGTATCAAGAAATTTATGATGGAAGAAAAAATAGCAAAGCAAGTTTACATTGTATCGAGCAAGGACTGTGATATCACAAGCTCCGCTCCCGATAGTAAATATAATATCTTTGTAAACCTAGCTCTGCTTCAATTAGTATCTTATTCCCTTGCAGTTAAATTTCATATAAATTACAAGCTGCCAAGATACACTAATATAAATGATTATGTAGTGACGAAGCTATGAGGAGAGATGCAGTGATCTTCTATAAGGTATAACTACCTCTTCCATAGTCATCCTCAAGCCTTACGATATCTTCAAGCTCCGGGGTGGATACCTCAATAAAGCGAAAATCCTCCAGTGCTCTCTGCCTGTGGATTTCATAGGGAAACTGATTTAATATCTCCCCTGCACCAATTATTCGTTCAGTTTTGTCTTCTCCGGGTCTTTGAAGGGTATAGATAGCTCTTCCTTCTAACACATATAAGGTTTCTATCTTCTTTTCATGATATTGAAGGCTAACAGCATGGTCCTTTTTAATCAGGAGCTCCCTAACTACATAATGCTCGTTGCAGGAAATCCATTTTTCATAGCCCCAGGGCTTTATTACCACTTCACCTACTGCGTATTTTCTCATATAACTATTTCCTCCTTGCACACTGTTTATATTTTTATTATAAATCAGTTTTGAAGGGAAATGTACTATGAGATTAAGGTGAATTCTATCGTAGATATAAACTAATGATATATTAAATAACTAAAGGTGGCGATAATTATGATGCAAATAAAATATAGAAATAATCTGGAGGATTGCGTAGATTGCTTTATATACACAATCACCAGGAGCGACCGTTATAAAAGGTCACTATCCCGAAAAAGCTATCTCTTAGCTTTTATATTTCTTATTTGCTCCTTATTTTTCTTAGACAGCTTTTTAGCTCTTAAAGAAAAGGGTCAGACAAGCTTTTTTATAGGTGCTTTATTATCCGTTTCTATCCTACTGATGATCTTAAGTCTGACCTATTTTAGAGTTTACTATAAAAAAAGGAGCAAAAAGAAGATGAAAGCCAGAATGGCTAACGCTGTAGATAGCTTTAATAAGGAATTGCTCTTTGTGGTCTCCGGTGGAAAGCTGACCATAGGAAGCGGAAACAAATATAAGTCCTATCCTCTTTCTTATGTAGAGCAGTATTTTGATTACAATGACCATCTATGCATAACCCTTGAAAATGGTGCAGCTATAGTAATCCCAGACAAGTACTTCAAAAGCTCAGCAGAGAGAGAGAAATTAATAAGCGAGTTAAATAAAGCTAAAGAAGCTGCGTAAGAAAAAAACTCCTATAAATCTGTATACGGATTTATAGGAGTTCCTCTTGTAGCCAGAAGGCTTTCAATTCCTCCTTAAGCTCTTTAGAGCTCCTTATCACTTTATAAGGGCACCACTCCTGTGGCATGAGCTTTTCATACCCATTCTGCATGTACCTGTCATCGATGAGAAGAGCTGCTCCCCTATCCCTTTCAGTTCGTATGATTCTCCCTACTCCCTGGAGCACCTTATTCATTCCTGGGTACATATAGGCGAATTCATAGCCTTTACCCTTTTCTCTCTGGAAATAATCTCTCAGTATATCTCTCTCAGGATTCAGCCTGGGAAGCCCAACTCCTACTACCACTGCTCCAATAAGCCTATCCCCTGTTAAATCTATACCCTCAGAGAAGATTCCTCCTAAAACACAGAAGCCCACAAGGGTATCTTGGTTATCCTCTCTAAAGGATCCGAGGAATACCTCTCTTTCCTCCTCCTTCATATCCTCCTGCTGAACTATAAGAGGAATATCATTAAACCTCTCGGAGAAACGCCTGTGGATTTCCTTTAGATAAGCATAAGAAGGGAAGAATATAAGGTAATTCCCCTTTTTTACTGTAACAAAAGTATATATGTAGTTTAAAACTGCTTCGTAGGTCTGCTCTCTATTTTTATATCTAGTGGATATGGGAGCAACAGACACATGGATATTTTCTTCAGGAAAAGGTGAGGGCAGCTTCATCCTATAATCCTCCTGATTGTCTCCTCCCAAGATATCCTGAAAATAATCTATAGGGGTCAAGGTTGCGGAAAATATAATCTCTCCCTTAGCTCTCTTCATGGCCTGCTTCAGATTGTGAGAGGGATCCATGCAGAAGAGCTTAAGTCTAACCTCTCTATCAGAAAGGTCTATGTAGCTCACATAATGGGAATCATATAGCTCTGATATATTCAAAAAGCTATTCACCTTAAAGAATAAATCCAGAAGCTCCTCATAGCCTTCTGTTCCAGGACTCTTGGCAAGGTATTCCTCCGCTTCTCTCTGAAAAATCCTCAGGGGTTTATAGATATCCTTAGGCTCCTCCTCTCTTACAAGAAAAGCCTCTCCCAAGTCCTCACAGAGATGGCGGAGAGCAATAAATTCAGAATTCACCTCACCTAAGGCCTTATAAAGATTCGGAGCCTTACCCTTCATAAGCTTTTTAAGCTTTAAAAAATCGCTTTTTATAAGCTCTGCAGAATACATTTCTCTAGCTCTATCCACTAGATTATGAGCCTCATCGATTAAAAATACATAGGACTCACGGGAAGGGTTATCAAAGAATCTTTTTAAATACACCCTAGGGTCAAAAGCATAATTATAGTCGCAGATAATAGAGTCAGCCCATAAGGATAAATCTAAAGAAAACTCAAAGGGGCAGACCCTGTACTTCTGTGCATATTCCTCGATTATTTCCCGGGTAAAATTATCTTCCTTAGTGATTATCTCAAAGAGAGCCTCATTAACCCTATCAAAATGACCATGAGCATAGGGACATTCCTCCGGGGTACAGGAGGCTTCCCCTGCGCAGAAGCATATTTTATCCTTTGCCGTAAGGGTAAGTACCTTTAGTTTTAAGCCTTCACCCTTAAGTCTTTGAAAAGCTTCCTCTGCTACGCTTCTGGTTATAGTCTTTGCCGTGAGATAAAAGATCTTAGAAGCTCTTCCCTCACCTAAGGCCTTAACAGAGGGAAATATTGTGGATATGGTTTTCCCTATCCCTGTGGGTGCCTGAACAAAAAGCCTCTTTCCTTCCTTTATGGTTCCATAGGAGGCTACTGCCAGCTCCCTCTGCCCTTTTCTGTAATAAGGAAAAGGAAAGGATACTTTTGCTATGGAACTATCCCTCTCCTGCTCCCATTTAAGGGTATTTTCCGCCCACAGATAATATTTATCTAATATATCATAGAAGAAGTCATGGAGCTCTTCTTTTGTAAACTCTTTAGTGAAGCTCTTTACCTCCTCTGTAGCCAAGGAAAAATATCTAAGCATTACAGAAATCTCCGTAAGTCCCATTTCTTCGCTGTACATGTAGGCATAACACTTAGCCTGAGCCCAATGAAGCTTATTATAATCCTCCTCTATAAGGGATAAATCTCTGGTGGTACTCTTGATCTCTTCTATTATCTTCTTTCCATCTTGATCTATTACTCCATCTATTCTCCCTTCCACCAGAAGGTTAAGCTCCTTGTAAGGGACTCTCATCTTTATATAAACCTCAGACTGATACTTAGGAAACTCCTTTTCATTTAGCTTCTGCAGCTTCTGATGTGCTCTAGTGCCCTCTACAGCCCTGCTGCTTGTCATAAAGCCGCTGTCTAAGCTTCCTTCTCTGAGGATAAATTCTATTAAATTTCTAACAGAAATTGATACTTCTCTTTCTGACATTTAACCTACCTCATTTATTATTTTATAAGATATATAATTAAAGCATATTTAAAGCCATAAATCTAAGCTAATATAATTATTTTTCAATGTATATGAAACCTAATCCCTTAGTAATAGGTAAAGGTTAAGAACCTAATTGTATTACAATATATATTATTCCATAAGAAGTATAAAAGATAAAGCGATAAAAAGCTGCAGGAGGCTTGGTGAATCTAGATTTCCCGCCATCCTGCAGCTTTTATTTTAACTTTGATTATTCACTTTTTCACATAAAGTGTTAATGTTGTGAGACAGCTCAGTAATGCTCATGGTAAGAGCCTCCAGCTTCTGCTCTCCTCTTATAAGAAGATAGAGGGCAATAGCAATAGGAAAGCCCACATTAGCAATTACATTAATCATATCTTCCACTATTATCACCTCCGATAATAGTTATGCACAGGATCAGAGGATTTCCAGAAGATTATCATTCTTTTTCTTGAATATCACTATAGTCATGTACTAATCTATGTGCGAGCTTCTTAATTATACTAGCTTGTGAAATAAGAGCCATTACTGTGAGAAAGACCTTTATTCTTTCCTCATCTTTTTGAGAGAGGTCCAGTCCATGAACAATCTCATCTAAGCTATCTCCAAAGCCACAGGGACTATCCAGGATATTTCTCTTATTTTGATGGATATAAGAAAATATCTTATAGGTATCTTCCCAGGATATAATATCATCACTTCTATCATCAATGCTATTAAAGGCTAACTTAAATACCTTCCTAATCTCCTCGGTGGTAAGAATAGGTCTCATATAGCTTATGAGCACCATCTGAATTAAGTGCACCTTCGTATACCCTCTCTTTTTTCCAGACTCTGGCTTGGATACTATTTCGCTCTTTATATAATTTTGTATTATGTTATTTGTATACTTTTCTTCAGTAAAGTTATCATTGAGATAATCAATAACTTGGGAAAGAAAAAAATCATATTTGGGTAGCTCCTCATATGGAACCAAGTTGTGAGAAGATATATCTTCTACCAGTTCCATCAAATCCTTCATACAAAAGGTATCTTTGTGCATACGCCCCTCCAAAGCAGTTAAGATTTATTAAGCTTATTATATTACTTCAATAACCTATTATCAAGTATCAAATACCACTTATCCCAACTGAATATTATAATGTTATTTTGGCTAGAATATCAGAAAACATAACCATTAATTTATCACCATAAAAATTCCACAGGAATCATAAGCCGATTCAACTATAAATGATAAAAATCATAAATATTCTGATAATGTAAGTAGTTATCAACAAATTTTACAGGCTTATCCACAAAATATGTTGATAACTTTCTTAATAACCAATAAATACTTAGTATTCTGAAAATAAATACTAACATTATCCACAATCAATTGTGCATAACTTGTTGAATAACTGTGGAATAGTCCATAATTATCAACATTCTATAAACAATACCCCAGAATGTATGTTGATTTTAACTTCAATATCATTTATTTCTCTGTGGAAAACTAAGCATATTTTTTGTAGTTATTATTACAATTATCAATTATATCATAATAGTTTTTCCATGAACTATTTCTATAATTTACTAATGTGTAGATGTTTTTTATTTTTTTAAACATTTATAATAATAAATTTATAAAAAATTAATTTGTGTTAAGGTGATTCCTGTACTATACTGGTATTATTATTTCCTCTTCAAAACAAAACTGTCATATTAAGGAAATATTCTAACAATTCTTCGACAATAATTATAGGTATGCACCAAAATATTACTAATTTATTTTTATCGTTTATACTTCTTTAATACAAAGTTAAAATTATATATTTTTTACATTTATATACAAAACTATTTTTGAAACCTTAGATAAATCAAGGGTTTGTCCAATTTCATTTTTTTTAAAAATTATTTCGTACTTATTGACATTTCTATTTTATGGTAGTATCATAGGATGTAAAGAGAAATATTTTAAAAAATTTGCAAATTTATAAAGCTATATGTTTGACTAGATATTACATTTTTGTTATAATAATAAAAACAAATGTCGAACGATGTAAAACAAGGAGGAAATAACAATGAAATCAACAGGAGTAGTTAGACGAGTAGACGAACTAGGAAGAATCGTAATCCCAATCGAATTAAGAAGAACATTAGACATCGCTGAGAAAGACGCTTTAGAGATATATGTTGACGGTGAGCAAATCATATTAAAGAAATATGAGCCAGCTTGTATTTTCTGTGGCGATGCTAGGGATGTTATAAACTACAAAGGCAAAAACATCTGCAAAAACTGCTTAGCTGAAATGAAAAACGAAAAATAATATCTTTTGAAGTACCCAATACAGGGTACTTTATCTTTTGTCTTTTTATAATCATAAATCCATTATGCTTATGACAATAATCAGACTGCAGAGAGGTATTATCCTTATATAAAGTATCACAGTAATTATCAAGAGGATGCTAAATAAGCATCCTCTTCAGCATCACTTACAACAGATTAATACCTGTACTCAAAGCTATATATCCAAAGAATATTTATACACCTCAGACTTCGGAAGATTTCTATCCTTAGCCACCTGCTTTATAGCGTCTTTTTTACTCATACCTTCTTCAATATAAGAGAGAATATGCTCCTCTATGGTGAGGCTGCTCCACTTCTCCTCTTCCTCTCTCTGTATCTCTTCCCTGCTCTTCCCCTGAAGGACAAGAACATATTCCCCTCTAGGATCCTTAGCCGTATAATATTCTAACGCTTCAGAAAGGGGCAGCCTGATTATCTCCTCATGAAGCTTGGTAAGCTCTCTACAGAGAGCTATAGTTCTATTTCCAAAGCTCTCATACAGGAAGGAAAGAGTATCCTTAAGCCTGTGGGGAGCCTCATAAAATATAAGAGTTTCCTTCCTATCCTTAAGCTCCTCTATAATAGGCCTTCTCTCTTTATTCTCTCTAGGAAGAAAGCCTGAAAAAATAAACCTTGTAGTATCCAAACCGGAGTTTACCAGCGCCGTGGTTATAGCTGTAGCACCAGGAAGCACCTCAAAGGGCAGATTCTTCTCTATGCACTCCCGAACCATAACACTTCCAGGATCTGATATTCCCGGGGTTCCGGCATCGGTAATAAGAGCAATATTCTCCCCTCTCTCCAGCCTTTCCCCTATAGAAAACGCCTTCTCCCTCTCATTATGCTGATGATAGCTTATCAAAGGCTTCTTAATCTCATAATGATTTAACAGCTTAAGACTCTGCCGTGTATCCTCAGCCAATATAACATCAGCCTCCCTCAGAACCTCCAAGGCCCTCAAGGTTATATCCTTCAAATTGCCTATAGGCGTAGGCACCAGATACAGCTTTCCCATAAACATTTCCCTCCTCTTCTCTCTTCACTCTTCACTGCTCTTTGCTCTTTTCTCTCTTCACTCTTCACTTTTCACTCTTCACTGCTCTTCTGCTCTTCTACTCTTTTCTCTCTTCTCTCTTCTCTCTTCTCTGCTCTTTGCTCTTTTCCCTTCCATATATCCTATCAATCTCCTCACTATACCCACCTTCATCCTTATACACATATAAAGGCGGAAGGAACCTTAAAAATTCTCCACCATCTCTCTGCCCTTCTACAAGAACAATATTAGGTGCTTTTTTTGTGTTTGGGTGTATAAGCTGTATAGCTTTGGGTTCTATTTTGTACTTTCTCATGAGGCATAGAATATCTGCAAGCCTTTCAGGCCTATGAACCATATATAAACGGCCATTATCCTTCAAAAGCAGCCTGGAGGCAGCAATCACATCCTCCAAGGTGCAGAGGACTTCATGGCGGGCTATTGCATTTTTATCAGCAGGATTAAGAATCCCCGAACCCTTCAGCTTATAGGGAGGATTTACCGTTACCACATCAAATCTTCCTAAGCTTCGGAGGAGCTCCTTATCCTTTAAATCTCCTGATATAAAGCTGACTCTGTCCTCTAGCTTATTGAAAGCTCTGCTCCTTTCAGCCATCTCTGTCATTTCTCCCTGTATCTCAAGACCTACAATATCTCTGCTTTCTGACTTTCCAGCTAGAAGAATAGGAACTATACCTGTGCCGCTGCAGAGATCCATAACCCTATGACTTTTCTTTACCTTTGCAAAGGAGGCCAAAAGCACAGCATCAACTCCAAAGCGGAAGGCATCCTTCTTTTGTATCAGGGCAAGACCCTTAAGCTGCAGATCCTCTAAGGTTTCATCCTCTTTTAAAAAAGCTCCTAGAGCTTCCTTTTCCTTCATAGCACTCCTCCGTTACCAAAATAGTTTTTTTACTGTTTTCTTCTATAGAATGATATCATAAATCATAAAAAAGTCCTATCTAATTTTTTAAATTAGATAGGACTTTTGATTATCAGTTTTCGTAATATATTATAACTAAGTATTATAAAATTCTCCTAGCTGCATAGAAGGCATAAACTGAGGATACCTTAACAACATCACCAGTATGTGGTGCATGGATGAATTGGTTATTACCAATATAAATACCTACATGACCTGCATGGGTAAATACTAAATCTCCAGGCTGCATCTCAGCTCTTGAAACTGCTCTTCCTACATTTATCTGGCTGTAGGTAGTTCTAGTTATATTATAGCCAAAGTGAGCATATACATACTGAGTAAATCCAGAACAATCAAAGCCACTAGGTGTAGTTCCTCCATAAACATAAGGAACTCCTAAGAATTTATAAGCATAGCTTATTAACGCCGAAGCACTGGCTGAAGCTGTGCTATCTCCTCTAGAAGGAGTATATTGTGGTGTTTCTAGCTGAGTAATTTTGCTTTTTCCCTTTTCAATAGCATCAACTACCTTTGCATCAGTTGTATCAGTAACTATACTGTGCCTTAATTCTCTTAAGGTTTCTATTGCGTTTCTTAACTCTGAAACACTATTACTGCTATTGATTACGCTGATTGGATATTGAACAAGAGCATATTCTCTATCAGCTAAGCTTCCTTCAATCTTTTCCATCTCGGCTTTTGCTTCATCTACTATAGCCTGCTGCTCTGCCTTCTTCTCGTCAAGCTCCTTAAGTTTTTCTTCATTTTCTACTTTAAGAGCTTCTACTTGAGTTTTCTGAGTATCAAGCTCCTCAACCTTATTATCTAGCTCTTCCTTTTTCTCATTCACTTCATTGATTATTTTCTTGTCCAGCTCTAAAAGCTTTCCAATTGCCTGCACTCTACTGATCAAATCACTGAAACCCTCTGAATCTAGAAGTATGGAAATATAAGATGTTTGTCCACCATTCTTGTAGAAGGCTCTCATCTTAGACCCATATAAGGTTTCAAGGTCTGCAAGCTCTGCTTTTTTCTCCTCAATTTCCTCTTCAGTTTTTTTGATTTTCACGTGAAAAGCAGATATCTCGTTATTATTTTCATTTATAGCATTTTGTACTGTTCCAATTTCTTCGTCTAAAATATATAGCTGCCCTTCTAACCCCGCTACTTTTTCTTCAATAGCTTTGAATTCATTTCTTTCTTGTTGTAACTGTTGTTCCGAACTAACTGGCTCAGCCAACACTGCAG